>NZ_JAPVLS010000053.1:0-68076 GCF_027158125.1 Streptomyces sp. H39-C1 | reverse complement strand
CCCGCGGCGGACCGCGCGGCGTACAGCCGGCTCATGCGGTACGCGGCGGGGCCGGGCCAGACGCCCGGCGTGTCGGCGGGCCAGCTGCCGCCCGGCTACGCGCCCATGCCGCAGTCGCTGCGCACCCAGGCGCTCGCCGCCGCCACCACCCTGGAGAAGGCGACGGACCCGCCGGGGGCGGACGGCGGCGCCACGGCCGGCGCGGGATCCGCGGGCGGCACGGTCGGGACCTCGTCCGGCACCGGCGGCGGCGCGACGACCGGCGGTCCCGGCGGCGGCACCGCCGGCACGTCCGGCGGGCCACCGGCGTCCGCCACCCCGCCCGTGAACCCCGCCCAGCACATCGATCCGCAGAAGCAGAACGTCGTCCGCGCCACCGGCTCCACGCCGGGCGCGGTGCTCGGCGCCATCCGCTGGGTGCTGCTGGCGGTCCTCGTCGCGGGCGGCGGCTCGGCGCTGGCCGGCCCGGCGATGCTCCAGTGGGGGGTGTGGCGCCGGCGGTCCTGAGGAGGGCCGTTGCATGCCGGGGGATTCGTGGTGCCTGAAGGGGATACCAGCAGTCGCATTCGCTGTGGCGAATCTCCTAAGGGGTGCCTTGGAAACCCTCCCGTAACCTTTTCATCCGCCCCAATTGGTGGCCACCGCAACGTAATTCGGGAATTGTTTGCGGTGGCCGGCCGACGGGTCGGCAGCACGAAAGTCCGGATTTTGCTTGCACGTCCATTCGGTATCCGTTTATTCGGAGGAGAACAGAAGTGAACGTCAAGTCCCGCGCTCGTATCGGCTTCATCACCGCGACTGCCGCCATCAGCCTCGCCGCCATGGCCATCCCCGCCGCGGCCAACCCGCCGGCCGGCGAGTACCGGCAGCTCGCCGGGGTCGGTTCCGACACCACCCAGGACGTGGTGAACGGTCTCGGCGACGTCGTCACGAACGCGAGCGGCAAGATCATCGCCTCTTACGACGCGACCGGAACGTCCCCCATCAAGACGCGTGCGGTGGGCTGTGACACCCTTGCCCGCCCCGACGGTTCCGGGGCCGGTATCGCCGCCCTGAACAACGCCGTGGACAACAGCACCGGCTGCCTCGACTTCGCGCGCTCGTCGAGCGGCCCGTCGGACACCAGCACCACGGACCTGACCTTCATCCCGTTCGCGAAGGACGGCGTCACCTACGCCACGCGCTCCTTCAGCGCACTGCCGACGAACCTCACCAAGACCCAGCTGACCGATATCTACAAGTGCACGCTGACGTCGCTCAACGGCGTGACGATCCAGCCGCTGCTGCCGCAGACCGGTTCCGGCACGCGGAAGTTCTGGCTGAACACCCTCGGCCTGACCGACGCCACGATCGGCTCGTGCGTCAACGGCACGATCCAGGAGAACAACGGCCTGGCCCTTACCAACAACAGCCAGATCATGCCGTACTCGATCGCCCAGTACATCGCGCAGGGCAAGAGCCTGCCGAACGTGCCGAACCGTCGTGGTTCGTCCGTGCTGCGCAACGTCAACGGCGTGGCTCCGACCACCGGCGGTGTCCTGAACACCTCCTTCCCGATCGTGCGCGACGTCTACAACGTCGTCCCGACCGCGAAGCTGACCGACGCGCTCATCTCCTCCACCTTCGTCGGCACGACGTCGAAGGTCTGCGCCCAGACCACCGTCATCCAGAACTACGGCTTCGGCTCGCTGGGCGCGTCGTGCGGCTCGACCACGGTCAAGGGCGAGAAGTGACCTTGTGCCGGAGCTGATCTGACACCTCGTTCAACGGCCGGGCGCCTCTCAGGCGCCCGGCTTCCGTCCTGACCGCGGTACATCCCTTGGGGGGATCGCCACCATGATCGTCATCGCACCACGGAAAGTCCCGGCCGTCTTGTTCGCCCTGGCGGCGGTCCTCCTCGCGGCCGCGGCCGCCCTGTTCGGCGCGGCCGCGCCGGCGCACGCCGGAGCCGCTGCGAGCGGGTCCGCTGCTAGCGCCGGGACGTTCGCGCCGACGCCCGCCGGCGGTGACCTCACCGCCGACCCGTTCCTGACGTCCCTGCGCACGTCCGCGGGCTGCCCGGCGGGCTTCGGCGCGTCGGCGGCCCTCCAGTTCGTCATGCCGGACGGCTCCGCCGTGACCATCCCCGGCGCCCGGGAGTCCGGTGGGTTCGACACCGGGCCGTTCACCCTCACCTACGACGCGATCGGCGGAACGCTGGCGGACGTCATCGGCGCGCCGGTCGCCGACGGGGACCACGAGCTGCGCGTCACGTGCTGGAACGGCACCGGGGACGCGGCGCCCGCCGCCTTCTCCACCACCATCACCAGCACCGGTGACACCTGGACGGTGAAGTCCCAGGCCGTGCCCACCGCCACCACCCTGACGGCGAGCCCGGCGGGCACCGCCGCCGCGGGCGCCGAGGTGACGCTGACGGGCGCCGTCGACCCGGCGGGGGCCGTCGGCAAGCTCGCGTTCTTCGACGGAGCGACGGCGTTGGGGGAGGCGGACGTGGTCTCCGGGCAGGCCACGGTGAAGACGTCCGCGCTCGTTGCTGGGGCGCATGACCTGACGGCGCGGTTCACGCCGGCGGATCCGGCGGCGTTCGTGGCGTCGACGTCGGCGGTGGTGACGTACACGGTCACGGCGGCGACGCAGTCGCCGTCACCGACGGATACGGGGTCTCCGACCCCTACGGACACCGGGGTTCCGTCGCCCAGCGACACGGGATCGCCTACGGCGACGGATACGGGTTCGCCCAGTGCGTCGGCGACGACGGGGGACACGACGTCGGGCGCCGGCGGTACGTCCGGTGATGGCGGTACGGGCGGGAGTTCCGGCGGCGGGTCGACGGGTGGCAACGGGAGCCTTGCGCATACCGGTGCCGGGGCGGCGCTGCCGTTGGGGGTGGCCGCGGGTGTGCTGGCTGTGGCGGGTGTCGTGTTCGTGCGGCATGCGCGGCGGAGTGGGTTGTTGACGTTCGGTGCGCCGCGGCATCGCTGACCGCCGGCCGCCGGCCGCCGGCCGCCGGCCGCTGACCGGTGGTGGGCCGGGGGCCGGGCCCTCCGGGGCGGGGCTTCGAAATCGACTATTTACGGGCCTGGCGGCCCGCAAATAGCTCGGCAGCATTTCGAAACCCCACCCCTGCGGACCCGTCCCCCTTCCGTTCAAGCCGCCGGTCTCCGTCGGTGGCCGTTCAGGGCCGCCCCTCAGGTCCTCTCTCAACGACTTGGAGCGCATCCCCGTGACCGTGCTCGCCCCACCCGCCCCGCCCGCCAACCGGTCCCCCGAGCCCGTTGCCGAACGGCCGGCTCCCGCGCCCGGTATCGCGCTGGTGGGTGCCGCGCTGTGTGTTCTTGCGGCGTTGCTGCTCGGCTTCGCCGCGAACCTGACGATCGTGGGACATCTGCAGCATGCGCGCGACCAGCGCACCGCGTACGACGATCTGCGCGCCGAACTCGCCATGGGTACCGCGCCGGTGGGACAGACGACGTTCGACGGTAAACCGTTGGAAGCGGGCGCGCCCATGGCGTTGTTGCGGATTCCGGCGCTCGGGCTGAAGCAGGTGGTCTTCGAGGGGACCACGTCGGGTGTGCTGCGGTCCGGGCCGGGGCACCGGCGGGATACGCCGTTTCCCGGGCAGGCGGGCACCAGTCAGATCTTGGGGCGGGCGTGGGGGTACGGGGGGCCGTTCAACGATGTTGCCCGGCTGCCGGTGGGCGCTGTGATCAAGGTGACGACCGGTCAGTCCACCGCTGAGTACCGGGTCACGGGGATCCGCAGGGACGGCGATCCGCTGCCCGCGGTTCTCGGTACGAACAAGGGGCGGCTGACGTTGGTCACCGCGACCGGCTGGGCCTATACGCCGTCGGGGGTCGTTCGGGTGGATGCGGATCTGGTGTCGGAGACACAGCCGAGTCCGCCCCGGCCGCGCCGGGCGGGGTGGATCGATGCCGCCGAGAAGCCGCTCGGGACCGAGAGCGGTGCCTGGATGTCGGTCTATCTGTGGTCGCAGGCGCTGCTGGCGGCCGCGCTGCTCACCGTGTGGACGCATCGACGCTGGGGGCGGTGGCAGACCTGGATCACCGCCGTTCCGGTGCTCACCGCGCTCGGGGTCGCCGCGTCCGGGGCCGCGACCTGTCTGCTTCCCAATCTGCTCTGAGAACGGAGATCTGCACCATGACCGATACCGAGGTACTTCCGGTTCTCAGCGAGACGGGCGCCGCCACGCTGCGGGCCGATGCTGTTTCCGCCTGGTTCGGCGATCACAAGGTCCTGGACCGGGTCTCGCTGACCATGCCCGCGCGCCAGGTCACCGCCCTCATCGGGCCCTCCGGCTGTGGCAAGTCGACGTTCCTGCGGGTGCTGAACCGGATGCACGAGCTGATCGGGTCCGCCTCGCTCGCCGGGCAGGTGCTGCTCGACGGGGAGGACATCTACGACCGGGGGCGCCGCATCACCAGTGCTCGCCGGCAGATCGGGATGGTGTTCCAGAAGCCGAACCCGTTTCCCGCGATGTCGCTCTACGACAACGTGCTCGCCGGGCTGAAGCTCGGCGGGATCAAGTCCACCCGGGCCGGGCGGGACGATCTGGTCGAGGAGTGTCTGACGCGGGCCGGGCTCTGGAACGAGGTCAAGGACCGGCTGCGGCAGCCCGGTGGCGCGCTGTCCGGGGGGCAGCAGCAGCGGTTGTGCATCGCGCGGTCGTTGGCGGTGCGGCCGCGGGTGCTGTTGATGGACGAGCCGTGCTCGGCGCTCGACCCCACGTCGACCCGCCGCATCGAGGAGACGATCGCGGACCTCTCGTCCGAGGTCACCATCGTGATCGTCACCCACAACATGCAGCAGGCCGCGCGGGTGTCGGACTCCTGCGCGTTCTTCCTCGCCGAGCAGGGCACGCCGGGAGTCATCGTGGAGCACGGTCCGACGGACGCCATGTTCAGCGACCCGCAGGACCCGCGCACCACCGACTACGTCAACGGCCGCTTCGGCTGACCCTCAGATGCCGGCGGCCGCCGCCAGGTCCTTCTTGAGGGCGGCCAGGACCGTGTCCGCGGTGGTGCGGGCCGCGGTGAGGGTGGTGACGGGGACGACGACCTCGAGGTAGCACTTGATCTTGGGCTCGGTGCCGCTCGGGCGCACGATCACCCGTGCCGACCCGACACCGGAGGCCGTGTCGCCGGCCAGGGTGTAGCGGAGGCCGTCGGTGGGCGGGAGCTGCTCGCTGCCCTCGGCGAGGTCCTCGGCGGTGGCGACGGTGAGGCCCGCGAGGACCGTCGGGGGCTTCTCGCGCAGCCGCGTCATGGCGTCCGCGATGAGGGAGAGGTCGGCGACGCGCGCGGAGAGCTGGTCGGTGGCGTGCAGGCCGTGGTCGAGGGCCAGGTCGTCCAGGAGGTCGTCGAGGGTGCGGCCGTGTTCCTTGAGGGACGCGGCCAGCTCGGCGATGAGCAGGGCGGCGGTGATGCCGTCCTTGTCGCGCACGCCGCCGGGGTCGACGCAGTAGCCGAGCGCCTCCTCGTAGCCGTAGCGCAGGCCGTCGACGCGGGCGATCCACTTGAAGCCGGTGAGGGTGTCCTCGTAGGGCACGCCGGCCGCGGCGGCGATCTTGGAGAGCAGCGAGGACGACACGATGGAGGCGGCGAAGGTGCCCGTCGCGTGCTTGTTCACCAGGTGGATGGCGAGCAGTGCGCCGACCTCGTCGCCGCGCAGCATCCGCCAGCCGGACGCCGAGGAGCGGTCGGGGACGGCGACGGCGCACCGGTCGGCGTCCGGGTCGTTGGCGATGACGATGTCCGGGCCGAGGGACTGCGCGGCCTTGAAGGACAGGTCCATCGCCCCCGGCTCCTCCGGGTTGGGGAAGGCCACGGTCGGGAAGTCCGGGTCGGGCTCCGCCTGCTCGGTGACCGGGGTCGGCGCAGGGAAGCCGGCGCGCGCGAAGGCCGCCATCAGGACCTCGCGGCCCACGCCGTGCAGCGGTGTGTAGACGACGGACACGTCACGCGGTCCGCCCGGTGCCACGACGCCGGCCGCCCGGGTCAGGTACGCGTCGATGACGTCGTCACCGAGGACCTCCCAGCCGTCCGCGGCCAGCGGTACGTCGGCGAGCGACCCGACCGCCGCGATCTGGTCGGCGATCTCCGCGTCGGCGGGCGGCACGATCTGGGAGCCGTCGCCGAGGTAGACCTTGTAGCCGTTGTCCTGCGGCGGGTTGTGGCTCGCGGTCACCATGACGCCGGCCACCGAGCCGAGGTGCCTTATGGCGAAGGCCAGGACGGGCGTGGGCAGCGGGCGGGGCAGCAGCGCCGCCCGCAGGCCCGCGCCGGTCATCACGGCCGCCGTGTCGCGCGCGAAGTCGTACGACTTGTGGCGCGCGTCGTAGCCGATGACGACGAGGCCGCCGGTCTGCCCCTGCGCCTTCAGATAGCCGGCGAGGCCCGCGGCCGCCCGGATCACCACCGAACGGTTCATCCGCATCGGGCCGGCCCCGACCTCGCCGCGCAGCCCGGCCGTGCCGAACTGGAGCGTCCCGGAGAACCGCTCCTCCAGTCCGGCCGCAGCTGCCTCGTCACCGGCCTCCACCGCCGTCAGGAGCGCCTCCAGCTCCGCCCGGGTGTCCGGGTCCGGGTCCTCGCCGAGCCAGGTGCGCGCGGCGTGCGTGAGCTGAATCCTGTCGGTTCCCATAAGAGCTCCTGATCGGGGGGAGGTGCGTACGGATGCTGCCGCGGACGGGGTCCGGGAGGTGCCGCCGGGCAGGCCTGTGGTGCAAGCCTGCCCGGCGGTCAGGGGCATCGACCCGTTCGGGCCGGCACGACCTAGAGGCGGCCGAGGACCTGGCCCAGCAGGCTGCCCATCCGCGTGGCGGACTCGCGGCCGGCCTCGAGGACCTCTTCGTGGTTGAGCGGCGCGCCGGTCATGCCCGCCGCCAGGTTGGTGACGAGGGAGATGCCGAGCACCTCGGCGCCGGCCTCGCGGGCGGCGATGGCCTCCAGCGTGGTGGACATGCCGACGAGGTCACCGCCGATGGCGCGGACCATGCCGATCTCCGCCGGGGTCTCGTAGTGCGGGCCGGGCAGCTGGACGTAGACGCCCTCCTCCAGGGTGGGGTCCACCTCCTTGCACAGCGCGCGCAGCCGCGGGGAGTACAGGTCGGTGAGGTCCACGAAGTTGGCGCCCACGATCGGCGAGGTCGCCGTCATGTTGATGTGGTCGCTGATCAGGACCGGCTGGCCGGGGCGGAAGTGCGGGCGCAGCCCGCCGCAGCCGTTGGTGAGGACGACGGTCTTGCAGCCCGCGGCGACGGCGGTGCGGACACCGTGCACGACGGTGGCGACACCGCGGCCCTCGTAGAGGTGGTTGCGGCCGAGGAAGACCAGGGCGCGGACGCCGCCGATCGTGACCGAGCGGACCTTGCCCGAGTGGCCGGCCACTGCGGGGGGCGGGAAGCCGGGGAGCTCGGTGATCGGGAATTCGGCGTCGGCGGTGCCGAGCTGGTCGGCGGCGGGGACCCAGCCCGAGCCCATGACGAGGGCGACGTCATGGGTCTCGGCGCCGGTGAGCTCGCGCAGGCGGGCGGCGGCGGCATCGGCGGCGCCGTACGGGTCGGGGTTAACAGAAGCGTTCACGCGCACGAGGGTATCCGGTTCCGGCCTACGCGCGTAGACGTCCCAGCGGAGCGTCCCCGGGATTTCGGATGATCCGCTGATTGACGACCGTGCCGGCGGGAGGTTAGGACACCGCCGGGACGGGTGACGGGCCCTGGTGCCGGCGGTTCAGCAGGGGCGCTTGCGCAGCTCCATCACGTAGTCGTGGGGCGCGCCGCACGATTCCGCGGCGTCCGCGATCTCACCGAGGTAGCGGGCGTTCGGCAGGCCGCCCTCGTAGTCGTTCAGCACATACGTCCAGGCGGCGACCTCGCCGTCCAGCGTGTGCACCCGCACGGTCGTACGCCGGTAGATGCTGAGCGGTACGCCCTCCCAGCGGTCCATCGACTCCTCGTCGATCGGCGCGATGTCGTACAGCCCCACGAAGACCTGCCGCAGCGGGTCCTCCACCAGGGTCGCCAGGGCACCTTCCCAGCCCATCTGCTCACCGCCGAAGGTGAGCCGCCAGCCGTCCAGCCAGCCGGTCCCGCGCAACGGGGAGTGGGGGGCGCGGCGGGTCATGAGCCGCGCGTCGAGGTTGCCTGCGTAGGCGGCGTAGAGCGACATGAGGACGAGAGTACGGGAGGGAGGTGAGCCCCCTGTAAGTGAACGCTTGGCGCGTGCGGGACAATGGGGTACGTGACTCGGATCGTGATCATTGGCGGCGGACCCGGCGGATATGAGGCAGCGCTCGTTGCCTCGCAGCTCGGCGCGGAGGTGACCGTCGTCGACTGCGACGGTCTGGGCGGGGCGTCGGTACTCACCGACTGCGTCCCGTCGAAGACTTTGATTGCCACCGCCGAGGTGATGACCACCTTCGACTCCTCGTACGAAGAGCTGGGCATCATCGTCGCGGACGACACCCCGCCGCTGGAGCAGGCGGCGCGTGTGGTGGGCGTGGACCTGGGCAAGGTGAACCGGCGGGTGAAGCGGCTGGCGCTCGCCCAGTCGCACGACATCACCGCCTCCGTCACCCGTGCGGGCGCACGGGTGATGCGCGGTCGCGGCCGACTGGAGGGCTGCCAGACCGCAGGTGGCACCCGGTGTGTCGTCGTCGAGGCGGCGGACGGCACGTCGGAGACGCTGACGGCCGACGCGGTGCTCATCGCGACCGGCGCCCGCCCGCGCGAGCTGGCGGACGCACTGCCGGACGGCGAGCGGATCCTGAACTGGACGCAGGTCTACGACCTCGACGAGCTCCCCGAGGAGCTCATCGTGGTGGGCTCCGGTGTGACCGGCGCGGAGTTCGCCGGCGCGTACCAGGCGCTCGGCTCGAAGGTGACGCTTGTCTCTTCGCGCGACCGCGTGCTGCCGGGCGAGGACCCGGACGCCGCCGCCGTGCTGGAGGACGTCTTCCGGCGCCGCGGCATGAACGTGATGGCGCGCTCCCGCGCCACGAGCGCCAAGCGTGTTCCCGGACCTGCTACGACACAGGGACCCTCCTCGCCGAAGGCGGGCGAGGAGGGACGGGTCGGCGACCGGGTGGAGGTCACCCTGGCGGACGGCCGGGTCATCACCGGCTCGCACTGCCTGATGGCGGTGGGCGCCATCCCGAACACCACCGGAATGGGTCTGGAGGAGGCGGGCGTCAAGCTCAAGGACTCCGGCCACATCTGGACCGACAAGGTCTCCCGCACCTCGGCGCCCGGCGTGTACGCGGCCGGTGACGTCACCGGCGTCTTCGCCCTCGCCTCGGTCGCCGCCATGCAGGGCCGGATCGCGATGTACCACTTCCTGGGCGACGCGGTCGCGCCGCTCAACCTCAAGACGGTCTCCTCGAACGTCTTCACCGACCCGGAGATCGCCACCGTCGGCTACACCCAGGCTGACGTCGACAGCGGCCGGATCGACGCCCGCTGCGTCAAGCTGCCGCTGCTGCGGAACCCGCGCGCGAAGATGCAGGGCATCAGGGACGGCTTCGTGAAGCTGTTCTGCCGCCCCGGCACCGGGATCGTCGTCGGGGGTGTCGTCGTGTCGCCGCGGGCCAGTGAGCTGATCCACCCGATCTCGATCGCGGTCGACAACAACCTGACCGTCGAGCAGATCGCGAACGCGTTCACCGTGTACCCGTCCCTGTCGGGCTCGATCGCCGAGGTGGCGCGCCAGCTGCACACCCGCAAGACCGCGAGCGAGCTCTAGGCCACGGCCTGGCCGCCGCTCGCGGGCGTCGGTCGCGGCCGGGAGATGACCGGACGGTAACCGGGTGGTGGAGCCGTAAAGGCTCTACCACCCGATGGTCTCTTTTGTGCACGACTTCGGTTAAGTGGCGCAAAGTGCTGAAAGCAGACGGTCGTTGGCGTTACTGTCAGTTCCGTGTTCGCTGCAGAACGTCGCCAATTGATCCTCGAAATGGTGCGGGCCAACGGAGCGGTTTCGCTCCGTGAGCTCGCCCGTGTCGTCCAGACCTCCGAAGTGACCGTACGGCGGGACGTGCGCGCTCTGGAGGCCGAAGGACTGCTCGACCGCCGGCATGGCGGTGCGGTTCTGCCGGGTGGCTTCACCAGGGAGTCCGGTTTTCCGCAGAAATCCCATCTAGCGACCGCGGAGAAGACGGCCATCGCCGATCTCGCGGCGAGTCTCGTCGAAGAGGGCGAGGCCATCGTGGTCGGCGCCGGGACCACCACGCAGGAGCTGGCCCGCCGGCTCGCGCGGATCCCGGGACTGACCGTCGTCACCAACTCCCTGCTGGTGGCGCAGGCGCTGGCACACGCGAACCGGGTCGAGGTCGTCATGACCGGCGGCACTCTGCGCGGCTCCAACTACGGCCTGGTCGGCAGCGGCGCCGAACAGTCCCTCCAGGGACTGCGGGTGTCGCGGGCCTTCCTGTCCGGCGCCGGACTGACCGCGGAACGCGGTCTGTCGACGTCCAACATGCTCTCCGCGAGCGTGGACCGGGCGCTGGTGCAGGCGGCGGCGGAGGTCGTCGTGCTGGCCGACCACACGAAACTGGGCGCGGACACCATGTTCCAGACCGTGCCCACGGATCTGATCACGCATCTGGTGACGGACGAACCGCCGCCCGGTGACGACCGCAGCGCGACCGAGCTCCAGGCCCTCGCGGACCGTGGAGTGCAGGTCGCCGTCGCGTCCCTGATGGGGGCCGACGCCATCGCGGCCGGCCGGCCGCGCCGCGAGATGCCGATGCCCGCGCCCCGGAGGCACCCGCACCCGGGACAGCCGCCGCTGCGCAGTGCGGCGCCGATCGCGGCCGACCAGCAGGCAGCCAGGATCGCCGACCTGCGGCGCCGTTAGGGACGCCGCGGGAAGGGATCCGACGGACTGGGCCCGGGCCGTGGCAGGCCCGGGTCGCGGAACGGCCTGGGGGTTGGGAAAGGCCTGGTCACGGGAGCTCCGGCATCACGCCTGCGCGGTGACTCCTGCCGGGGCGCGCAGGCCGTGCAGGGTCAGGTCCATCAGCCGGTCGAAGATCGCCTGGCGCTCCGGGTCCTTCTCGGCCACCAGCACGATGGCGTTCGTCAGCTTGAGCAGGTCGGCGATGGTCGCGTCCGCACGTACCTCACCGGCCCGCTGGGCGCGCTCCAGCAGTGCCCCGCCCGCCGCGCGCAGCGGTGCCTTGCACGCGGTCATCTTCGCGTCGCCCGCGGCCATGATGGCCGCCGCCAGCCCGCGGTACATGGTGGAGTGGACGGCGACCATCCGCAGCCACCGGACGAGTGCGTCGGTCGGTGAGTCCGCCGTCAGCAGTTCGTCCGCGCGCACGGTCAGCAGCTCGACCTCCTGCTCGAAGACCGCGTTCATCAGCGCGTAGCGGTCGGGGAAGTGCCGGTAGAGGGTGCCGATGCCGACGCCCGCGTGGCGTGCGATGTCCTCCAGCGACGCGTCGGTGCCGTGCACGATGAAGGCCTGTCGGGCCTCGGCCAGCAACCGGTCGTAGTTGCGCTGCGCGTCTGCCCGCATCGCCACCTGCCTCCCAAGGTCCGATCCCGGAATTCCAGGATCCCAGAATGGCATTGTAGAACCGGAGGCGTCCTCCGTATAGTTTGCGGAGGCACCCTCCGCTTCTGCCTCTCTGGAGGTCTACTCATCATGTCCACATCCTTGAGCACGGCTCCGGTCGCCGCCCCCGCCCCGACCCGGCGGCACCACCCGTTACTCGCTCTCTCCGCCATCGTCGGCACCCAGCTGATGCTGCTGCTGGATGCGACCGTGGTGAACGTCGCCCTGCCGGGCATAGGCGCCGACCTGGGCTTCTCCTCCACCGGCATGTCCTGGATCCTGAACGTCTACATCCTCACGTTCGGCGGCCTGCTGCTGCTCGGCAGCCGGATCGGCGACCTCATCGGCCGCCGCCGCGCCCTGATCATCGGGGTGCTGGCCTTCACCGCCGCCTCGGTGGCCGGGGGATTCGCCACCGACGCGACGCTGCTGCTCGTCTCCCGCGGCGCCCCGGGCGCCGCCGCCGCACTGGCCGCGCCCAGCACGCTTGCCCTGCTGACCACCACCTTCACCGAGGGCACCGAGCGCAACCGTGCGCTGAGCGTGTTCTCCGCGATCTCGGGCGCCGGCTCCGCCGTCGGCCTGATCGTCGGCGGGATGCTCACCGAATGGGGCTCCTGGCGCTGGGTGTTCTTCATCAACATCCCCGTCGGGCTCGCCATCGCCGCGCTGGCCCCGCGCTATGTCGCCGAGACGGCCCGCCACCCCGGCGGCCGGTTCGACGTCGCCGGGGCGCTCACCGGCACCCTCGGCATGGCCTCGCTCGTCTACGCGTTCATCCGCGTCGCCGACCAGGGCTGGAGCGACACCCGGGCGCTGACCACCTTCGCCGCGGCGGCCGCGCTGCTCGCCGCGTTCCTGCTCAACGAGGTACGGGCCGAGCGCCCGCTGGTCGTGCTGCGGCTGTTCGCGGACCGCAACCGGGCCCTCGCCTACGGCTGCATGCTGCTCATTCCGGCGGGCATGTTCGGGGTCTTCTACTTCTCCACCCAGTTCCTGCAGGGCGTACTGGGGTACAGCCCGCTGCGCACCGGCTTCGCCTTCCTCCCGCTGGCGGCCCCGCTCTTCGTGGCCGCCCGCACCGCCCCGCGCGCACTGGCCCGCTTCGGCGCCAAGCGCGTCGCGTCGGCCGGCGCCCTGCTCTCGCTCAGCGGGACGCTGTGGCTCTCGCAGCTCGACGCGGGCACCGGCTACGTTGGCGCGCTGCTCGGGCCGCTGGCCCTCATCGGGGTGGGTGTCGGCTTCACGATGATGCCGCTCAACACCCTCATCCTGACGGGCGTCCAGCCGCGTGACGCCGGTTCGGCGTCCGGACTGCTGCAGACGATGCAACAGATCGGCGGCAGCCTGGGCCTGTCGATCCTCGTCACCGTCTTCGGCACCGCGGCCCGGCACGCCGGCGGGGGCGCGGGGGAGGTCTTCACGGCGGGCGCCACCGCGGCCTTCGCGGCGGCCGCCGTCTTCACCGGCCTGGCGCTGTTGCTCGTCCTGGCCGTACGGGCGCCCTCGAAACGCTGAGGGTGCGGGACAGCGAAATGCCGGGCGGGCCCGATCGGGCCCGCCCGGCATCGTCAGTTCACCCGACCGGAGATCAGTCCTTGATCTCGCAGATCAGCGCGCCCGAGGTGACCGAGGAGCCGACCTCGGCCGTCAGGCCCTTGATGGTGCCGGAGCGGTGCGCGTTGAGCGGCTGCTCCATCTTCATGGCCTCCAGGACGACGACGAGGTCGCCCTCGTTGACCTCCTGGCCCTCCTCGACCGCGACCTTGACGATGGTGCCCTGCATCGGGGATGCCAGGGAGTCACCGGAAGCGGCCGAACCGGCCTTCTTGGTGGTGGCGCGGCGCGGCGCCTTCTTGTTCAGGCCCACCGGCATGGACGCGACACCGAGCGACGCCGGGAGGGAGACCTCCAGGCGCTTGCCGCCGACCTCGACGACCACCGTCTCGCGGGCCGGGGCCTCGTCGTCCTCGCCACCGACCGGCGCGAACGCCGTGATGGTGTTCTGGAACTCCGTCTCGATCCACCGGGTGTGGACGGTGAACGGCTCGGTGGATCCGCCCAGCTCGGGGGCGAACGCCGGGTCGGCCACGACCGCGCGGTGGAACGGGATGGCCGTGGCCATGCCCTCGACGCGGAACTCCGCCAGCGCACGGGCCGCACGCTGCAGCGCCTGCTGCCGCGTCGCGCCGGTCACGATCAGCTTGGCGAGCAGCGAGTCCCAGGCCGGGCCGATGACCGAGCCGGACTCGACGCCCGCGTCCAGCCGCACACCGGGGCCCGACGGGGGCTGGAAGGTGGTGACGGTGCCGGGGGCGGGCAGGAAGCCGCGGCCCGGGTCCTCGCCGTTGATACGGAACTCGATCGAGTGACCCCGCAGTACCGGGTCGCCGTAGCCGAGCTCCTCGCCGTCCGCGATCCGGAACATCTCCCGGACCAGGTCGATACCGGAGACCTCCTCGGTGACCGGGTGCTCGACCTGCAGACGGGTGTTGACCTCCAGGAAGGAGATCGTGCCGTCCACGGCCACCAGGAACTCCACGGTGCCCGCGCCGATGTAGCCGGCCTCCTTGAGGATGGCCTTGGACGCCCGGTACAGCTCGGCGTTCTGCTCATCGGTCAGGAACGGCGCCGGAGCCTCCTCCACCAGCTTCTGGTGGCGGCGCTGCAGCGAGCAGTCACGGGTGGAGACGACCACGACGTTGCCGTGGCTGTCGGCCAGGCACTGCGTCTCGACGTGCCGCGGGCGGTCCAGGTAGCGCTCGACGAAGCACTCGCCGCGACCGAAGGCGGCGACCGCCTCGCGGACCGCTGAGTCGAACAGCTCCGGGATCTCCTCGATGGTGCGCGCGACCTTCAGACCGCGCCCACCACCGCCGAAGGCGGCCTTGATGGCGACCGGCAGGCCGTGCTGCTGGGCGAACGCGACGACCTCGTCAGGACCCGAGACCGGGTCCGGGGTGCCCGCGACGAGCGGGGCACCGGCACGCAGCGCGATATGACGCGCCGCCACCTTGTCACCGAGATCGCGGATCGCCTGCGGCGGCGGGCCGATCCAGGTCAGCCCGGCGTCCAGCACCGCCTGGGCGAACTC
This sequence comes from Streptomyces sp. H39-C1, assembly GCF_027158125.1. NCBI lineage: Bacteria > Bacillati > Actinomycetota > Actinomycetes > Kitasatosporales > Streptomycetaceae > Streptomyces > Streptomyces sp. H39-C1. Next base: position 53,406 of record NZ_JAPVLS010000053.1, on the reverse strand, counting down.
GGCGTTCTCGGACAGGAATCCGTATCCGGGGTGGATCGCGTCCGCCCCTGATTCGGCTGCGGCGGCCAGCACCTTGGCGTAGTCCAGATAGCTGGACGCCGGCGTGTCACCGCCCAACGCGTAGGCCTCGTCGGCCGCGCGGACATGCAGCGCGTCCCGATCCGGGTCTGCGTAGATGGCTACGCTGGCGATCCCGGCATCCCGGCAGGCGCGGGCGACGCGGACTGCAATTTCACCGCGGTTGGCGATGAGCACCTTGCGCACGATGGCTCCCTCCTTGAAACAAGCCGAGTTTAGTTACTGACGACACTTCATGCCGAGTCACCCCTACAGGTGAGCTTGCCCACACGGAGGGTGATTCGAGCGCCGGTCGAGCGCCCGAGTGCCTGCTAAATCCACGGTACGACCCCATTCGTCCGGGTGCCCCAAGGGCCTTGGTGTGGCCCATGTCTCTCTGAGTGACCAAGGGCAGGATGCCGGATCCTTTGTGGGTTCTCCACGAATAGGGGGTGGAATCTTTGCTGGTCCGCCACCCCGAAAGGGTGGTGGGGTCATGGACCTTGCCGCGCGGCGTACCCGTTAGTAGCGTTCGCGATGCGTGATACCCGGGGTAACGGTTGCAGGTTGAAGGGGGAAAGGTGCGCAGAGGTCTGGCCGCGACCACGGCTGTAGTGCTCGTCCTTGAGGCGTTCGTCATCGCGTTCATCCATGTGGTGCTCGGCCTCGCCGTGCGCAACCAGAACATGTCCGTCGCGGGACTCGACTCCGACGGCATGGCCATCGGCACCTGGGTCGGTGGTGCTCTGTTCGGGCTCTTCCTCATCGGCTGTGCCCTCATCCCGGCGCGGGTAGCGCTGCGTGGCCGCCCGCCCGGCCGGTTCGGGCAGATCCTGCTCATCGTGTGCGCGGTCGTTCACGGCCTGCTGGGTGCGCTGGTGGTCGGCCTCGTCGGCTGGGCCGCCTTCGTCTTCATGATGGTCGTCCTGGCGCTCCTTGTCGGCACTCTGCTGCTGTACCCCGACACCGAGGACAGCGCACCCGCCGCCGGGAGCAACGGCAACGAGGTCCCGCCGCCGACCGCCCCGGCCGCAGCCTAGGACGTTACGGGCAGGGGCGGGCGGAAACCGGCGGCTACGCCGTCCAGAGGTCGGTGATCCGCACGTCCAGGTCGCCCAGCAGCCGCCGCAGCGTCGGCAGGGACAGGCCGATGACGTTGCCCGGGTCCCCGTCGATCCCGTCGACGAACGGGGCCGAGCGGCCGTCCAGGGTGAACGCGCCCGCGACGTACAGCGGCTCGCCGCTGGCGACGTAGGCGGCGATCTCGGCGTCGTCCGGCGAGCCGAAGCGCACCGTGGTCGACGCGGTCGCCGAGACCTGCTTGCCGTTCGCGGTGTCGATGACGCAGTGACCCGTCCGCAGTACGCCGGAGCGGCCGCGCATCGACACCCACCGGGCGGTCGCCTCCGCGGCGTCCGCCGGCTTGCCCAGCGCCTCGCCGTCCAGGTCCAGTACGGAGTCGCAGCCGATCACCAGCTCGCCGCCGGTCAGGCCGGCCGCTACCGCCGCGGCCTTCGCCTCGGCCAGCACCCGCGCCAGCTCCGCCGGGTTCGCGGCGGTCAGCGCGTCCTCGTCGACCCCGCTGACCACGACCCGGGGATCGAGTCCGGCCTGCCGCAGCAGGTTGAGCCGGGCGGGGGATGCAGAGGCCAGGACGAGAGGGCGACGGGTGCTCATCGGGCCATCGTAATTCGGGCCGCGGCCGCTGCGGTGCCGGGGCGGGACACTGCCGGACGGTCAGCTGTGCCAGCCGACCAGCAGCATCAGCAGGGGAATGGTCAGCGCGATCACGAGCATCGCGCGCCGCAGCATCGCCTGCACCTGCCGCATGTCCTCCGGCGGTTCGTCGCGCCGGTCGCGGTCCGACCACAACATGTCTTCCAGGTTGCGCCCGGGAAAAGGCCCGCGCCTGAGTACGGGTACTCAAGCGCGGGCCGGGAGATGACTATTTGTTCGGCTTGCTCCGCTGATGCGGCCGGGCCGGCTCGTTCAGCGCGGCCAGAAGGACGTGCGCCACGCGCCGGGACCCGGGCCGGGGACAGGGCGGGGCACGTTGTGGGCCGGGTCGGCCCACTGCTCCGTCGGGTGCGGGCCGTCGGCGCTGCCCGACGTCGCGGCGGCCCGCGCCTGGACCAGTGCCACGACGGCGGCCAGCTCCTCCGGGGTCGGATTTCCCCGCTCTACCTTGATCACCACGGGACGGCTCCTTACAGGGGGATGTTGCCGTGCTTCTTCGGCGGCAGGCTCTCGCGCTTGTTGCGCAGCGTCCGCAGCGCCTTGACGAGGTGCGAGCGGGTCTCGGACGGCATGATCACCGCGTCGATGTAACCGCGCTCGGCGGCCACGTACGGGTTCAGCAGCGTGTCCTCGTAATCGGTGATCAGCTGCTGGCGCAGCTCCTCGACCGCCTCCGGCGTCTTCGCCTCGGCCAGCGTGCGGCGGTGCAGGATGTTCACCGCGCCCTGCGCGCCCATGACCGCGATCTGCGCGGTCGGCCACGCCAGGTTCAGGTCGGCGCCCAGGTGCTTGGAGCCCATCACGTCGTAGGCGCCGCCGTACGCCTTACGGGTGATGACGGTGATCAGCGGGACCGTCGCCTCCGCGTAGGCGTAGATCAGCTTGGCGCCGCGCCGGATGATGCCGTTCCACTCCTGGTCGGTGCCGGGCAGGAAGCCGGGTACGTCCACGAAGGTGATGACCGGGATGTTGAAACTGTCGCAGGTACGGACGAAGCGGGCGGCCTTTTCCGACGCGTCGATGTCCAGACAGCCCGCGAACTGCATCGGCTGGTTGGCGATGATGCCGACCGGCCGGCCCTCGATCCGGCCGAGGCCCGCGACGATGTTCGGCGCGAACAGCGCCTGCGTCTCCAGGAACTCGCCGTCGTCCAGCACGTGCTCGATGACCTTGTGCATGTCGTACGGCTGGTTCGCGGAGTCCGGGATCAGCGCGTCCAGCTCCAGGTCCTCGGCGCTGGTCGCCAGGTCCGCCTCGACCGGGTAGGCCGGGGCCTCCGCCAGGTTGTTGGACGGCAGGTACGACAGCAGCGCCTTCACGTACTCGATGGCGTCCTTCTCGTCACCCGCCATGTGGTGCGCGTTCCCGGACGTCGTGTTGTGGGTGCGGGCGCCGCCCAGCTCCTCCATGGCGACGTCCTCGCCGGTCACGGTCTTGATGACGTCGGGTCCCGTGATGAACATGTGCGAGGTCTGGTCGACCATCACCACGAAGTCCGTGATGGCCGGCGAGTACACCGCGCCGCCCGCGCAGGGGCCCACGATCAGCGAGATCTGCGGGATCACACCGGAGGCGTGGGTGTTGCGGCGGAAGATCTCGCCGTACATGCCGAGCGAGGCCACACCCTCCTGGATGCGGGCGCCGCCGGAGTCGTTGATGCCGATGACCGGGCAGCCGGTCTTCATCGCCCAGTCCATGACCTTGACGATCTTCTCGCCGTAGACCTCGCCCAGGGCGCCGCCGAAGACGGTGAAGTCCTGGGAGAAGACCGCCACCGGGCGGCCCTCGACCGTGCCGTAGCCCGTGACGACGCCGTCGCCGTAGGGGCGGTTCTTCTCCAGGTCGAAGTTGGTCGACCGGTGCCGGGCGAGCTCGTCCAGCTCGACGAACGAGTCCTCGTCGAGGAGCAGTTCGATCCGCTCCCGGGCGGTCAGCTTGCCCTTGGCGTGTTGCTTCTCCACCGCGCGCGCGGAGCCGGCGTGCGTCGCCTCCTCCATACGGCGGCGCAGATCCGCGAGCTTGCCCGCGGTGGTGTGGATGTCGTGCTCCGGCTCGGCCATGGAGGCGGCTCTCCTGCTCTCGTGGGTCCTGTCGGGTCCTACTTGACTGGCGAGTAACGCTGTTTCGTAGCGTAACGGCGCGACTGGTTCCCGAGCAGTGCGGCGTTGGACACACTCCGCTCACAGGTCTTCTCCTAATCTGGGCGGATGACGACTCCCAACCGCTGGTCCGACCTGGAGCGCCCCCCTCTCGGCGAAGCCGCGCTGCGCCGGGCGGTCATCGCGCCGGACAGCCCCTGGACGTCCCTCGACGTCGTCGAGGCCACCGGTTCCACCAACAGTGACCTCGCACAACGCGCCAACGCCGGTGCCCCCGAAGGCGCCGTACTCGTCGCGGAGGAGCAGACCGCGGGCCGCGGCCGGCTGGACCGCCAGTGGTCGGCGCCGCCCCGCTCCGGCCTGTTCCTCTCGGTGCTACTGCGGCCCGCCGACGTACCGGTGGAGCGCTGGGGCTGGCTGCCGCTGCTCGCCGGAGTCGCGACCGCCACGGCGCTGTCCCGGACCGCCGGCGTCGACACGGCACTCAAATGGCCCAACGACCTGCTGGTCACCATCGACGGCGAGGAGCGCAAGACCGGCGGCATCCTCGCCGAGCGCGCCGGCACCGACGCCGTGATCATCGGTATCGGGATCAACGTGTCGCTGCGCACCGACGAACTGCCCGTCCCCGCCGCGGGCTCCCTCGCCCTCGCCGGCGCCAAGGGCACCGACCGCGACCCGCTGCTGCGTGCCGTGCTGCGCTCCCTCGCCGACTGGTACGGCGAGTGGCGGGCGGCCGGCGGCGACCCGGCCGCCTCCCGTCTCCAGCAGACGTACGCGGCCGGCTGCGCCACGCTCGGCCGTGAGGTCCGCGCCGAGCTGCCCGGCGGGCGTGAGCTGGTCGGCACCGCGGTCGGCGTGGACGACGACGGCCGGCTGGTGCTCGCCACCGCGGACGGGGAGCAGGCGGTGGGCGCGGGGGACGTCGTCCACATCCGCCGCGCGTAGGACCGGGGCCGGGCGGTGGAGGCAGCCCGTCCGGATCCCGGTCCTCCCTTGCGGATCTCCCGTCCGCGGGGGCGCGGAGGAGGCCCGTTGACGTAGGCACGGGCAGGTGACGTGAGCTACGGCACACCTGCCGTATCGTTGAGGCGGCGCGTCGGCTTGATGATCGGAAGGGCTCGGACGGGCATTGCGCAGGGATCTGACAGGGGGCGGAGGGTGAGCGTGGACGACGCGGACCTTCCCCCGTACGCGACGGATCCGGGCACCGGCCCGGACCCGGACGGCATCGACTCCGATCAGCCGGCCGATCCGGCCGGCTCCGCCGACCCCGGGACGCCCGCCGATCCCGGTGCCGGCACGGATTCCACCGATCCCGCCGAGCATCCGCTCGCACTGCGCCTCGAACACCTCATCCTCGGCGCCGGCCGCCAGTACACGCCCTTCCAGGCGGCCCGCACCGCCGGCGTCTCCATGGATCTCGCCTCCCGCTTCTGGCGCGCCATGGGCTTCGCCGACATCGGCCAGGCGAAGGCCCTCACCGAGGCCGACGTGCTGGCGCTGCGCCGGCTCGCCGGGCTCGTCGAGGCCGGGCTGCTGAGCGAGTCGATGGCCATTCAGGTGGCCCGCTCCACCGGCCAGACCACCGCCCGCCTCGCCGACTGGCAGACCGACTCCTTCCTCGAAGGGCTCACCGAGCCGCCCGAGCCCGGCATGACGCGGGCCGAGGTCGCCTACCCGCTCGTCGAACTGCTCCTGCCCGAGCTGGAGGAGTTCCTCATCTACGTCTGGCGGCGCCAGCTGGCCGCCGCCACCAGCCGCGTCGTCCAGTCCGACGACGAGGAGGCCGTCGACCGCCGGCTGGCCGTGGGCTTCGCCGACCTCGTCGGCTTCACCCGGCTCACCCGGCGGCTGGAGGAGGAGGAACTCGGCGAGCTCGTCGAGGCCTTCGAGACCACCTGCGCCGACCAGGTCGCCGCACACGGCGGGCGCCTGATCAAGACGCTCGGCGACGAGGTGCTGTACGTCGCCGACGACCCCGGCACCGCCGCCGAGATCGGGCTGCGGCTCATCGAGACGATGACCGGCGACGAGTCCATGCCCGCACTGCGCGTCGGGATGGCCTTCGGGACCGTGACCACCCGGATGGGCGATGTCTTCGGCACCACCGTGAACCTCGCGAGCCGGCTGACGTCGATAGCGCCACGGGACGCCGTCCTCGTCGACGGTGACTTCGCGCAGGCGCTCGGCGCGGCGGGCGACGCCCCCGTCTCCGAGGTCGACGCGTCCGAGGACGACAAGTACCGCTTCGCCCTGCAGCCGATGTGGCGCCGTCCGGTGCGTGGGCTCGGCGTTGTCGAGCCGTGGCTGCTGACACGCCGTAGCTGACCCCACCTCCCCTGCCGCGCGGCGGGCGCGGCTGGCATGATCCGGGGCATGACGGAGTCTGAAGTGCGGTTCGGGGAATGGGTCGCGGTGCGGCGGCACGGCGCGCGCGTCGCGGAGTTGGTGCTGGATCGCCCCAAGGCGATGAACGCCATCTCGACGGAGATGGCCGGGAACGTGGCGGCGGCCTGTGCCGCGCTCGCCGCCGACCGGACGGTCAGCGTCGTGGTGCTGACGTCCACGCACGAGCGCGCGTTCTGCGTCGGCGCGGACCTGAAGGAGCGCAACTCCTTCACGGACGCCGACCTCGGCCGGCAGCGGCCGCACACCCGTGCCGCGTACACCTCGGTGCTGGAACTTCCGATGCCGTCGATCGCCGCGGTGCACGGCTTCGCGCTCGGTGGCGGCTTCGAGCTGGCGCTGTCCTGCGACGTGATCGTGGCGGACGCCACCGCGGTGGTGGGGCTGCCGGAGGTCTCGGTGGGCGTGATCCCCGGCGGTGGCGGCACCCAGCTGCTGCCGCGCCGGGTGGGCGCGGCACGGGCCGCCGCGCTGAGGTGCTCGGCGCGGCGGGTGGCGGCGGTGGAGGCCGGTGCGCGGGGCCTCGGCGACGTCCTGGCGGCCGCGGGCGTGGCGCGCGCGGACGCGCTGGCGCTCGCGGAGCGCATGGCCGCGAACTCGCCGGTGGGCCTGCGGGCCGCGAAGCGGGCGCTGCGGCTCGGGCACGGACTGGATCTGCGGGCCGGTCTCGACGTCGAGGACGCGGCGTGGCGGACGGTGGCCTTCTCGGGGGACCGGGCCGAGGGCGTGGCGGCGTTCAACGAGAAGCGGACGCCGGACTGGCCGGGGGAGTGACGCCGGCCCGGGTGGCGGCGGGCGGCTGACGGGGGAACAGTAAATTCGCCCAGGGAGTAGTCAAACAGCCCCAAGTGCGACATTTGTTCTTAACCTGGTGGGATGGGTGACGGGACGGCCGATCGACGGCTGCGAGCGGTCGTGGAGTTGGCGCAGGCGATGGCGGCCGCCCAGGACCCGCGCGAGGCGGTGCGGGCGGCCGCCACCAGGGCGCGGCTCGCGATGGGCGGGTCCTTCGCGGCGCTGTCGTCGTGGGAACGGGGATCGGGCCAGCTCAAGGTGCTCGTCAACGACGGCGACCTGGCGCCCGGCGAGGACCCGGAGCCGCGGGACGAGACCTATCCCGTGAACGACTTCCCGGAGATCGTCGAGTTCCTGCACGGGAAATGGGCCGGCGGCGGGGAACCGCACGCCTGGGTCGAGACGGCCGAGGAGGGCCCGCAGGGGCCGGGCGCGTACTGCCACCAGCGGGTCGCCGCCCTGCGGCGGCGCGGGCGCGGCTGCTGCGTCGTGGCGCCGATCGTGCTGCACGGGCGCGCCTGGGGCGAGCTGTACGTGGCCCGGGGCGCGGGCGAGCCGGTCTTCGACCGGGCGGACGCGGACTTCGCGACGGTGCTGGCCGCCGTGATCGCGGCCGGGATCTCGCAGACCGAACGGCTCGCCGAGGTCCAGCGGCTGGCCTTCAGCGACCCGCTGACCGGGCTCGGGAACCGGCGCGCCGTCGACGTCCGGCTGGACGAGGCGCTGGAGCTGCACCGGGTGTCGGGGACCGTGGTGAGCCTGGTGGTGTGCGATCTGAACGGTCTGAAGAAGGTGAACGACCGGCTCGGACACGCGGTCGGGGACCAGCTGCTCGAACGTTTCGGCTCCGTCCTGTCGCTGTGCGGCGCGCTGCTGCCGGGCAGCCTGGCGGCCCGGCTCGGCGGCGACGAGTTCTGCCTCGTCGCGGTCGGCCAGAGCCCGGACGAGGTGGTGGGCGCGGCGGACGAGCTGTGCCGACGGGCCACCGAGCTGGAGGTGGGCGAAGGCGTCGCGTGCGGGGTCGCCTCGACGGGCGACCCGATCGGGCCGGTACGGACCGCCCGGCGGCTCTTCCGCCTCGCCGACGCCGCCCAGTACCGGGCCAAGGCGCTGCGCTCGACCACTCCGGTCGTCGCGGGGCGCGGGGGCCCGGACGACCCCGTCGTACGCCTCGCGGACCAGCCGCCCGCGCCCGAGGGCGAACGCCGGCGGATTCGCGGGCGCCACGGGTCCTGACGGGCGGGCCTGCCGGCGGGCCCGGTTGCCTTGCTGTGCCCGGCCCCGAGCGGTTGTCGGGTAGGGCCCGCGAAGATCACCGGGGCGGGCCATCGAAGATCGCCTGCGAAGGTAAGGAGTGACAGGCGGCGATTCACTCTCTAGGGTGCGTGAATATGAATATGCATAACGTGGTCATCGGCGCCGACGGCGCGAGCGCGGACGACGTCCTGGCCGTGGCTCGCGGCGGCGCGAAGGTCGAACTGTCGCAGCAGGCACTGACCGGGATCGCCGCGTCGCGGCAGGTCATCGAGGCGCTGGCGGCCAAGCCGGAGCCGGTCTACGGCGTGTCCACGGGCTTCGGCGCGCTGGCCGTCCGCCACATCAGCCCGGAGCTGCGCGCACAGCTGCAGCGCTCCCTGGTGCGTTCGCACGCCGCCGGCATGGGCCCGAGCGTCGAGCGGGAGGTCGTGCGCGGCCTGATGTTCCTGCGGCTGAAGACGCTCGCGTCCGGCCGCACCGGCGTGCGTCCGGTCGTCGCCGAGACGATGGCGGCGATCCTGAACGCCGGAATCACCCCCGTCGTGCACGAGTACGGCTCGCTCGGCTGTTCCGGTGACCTCGCACCGCTCGCGCACTGCGCGCAGGTGCTGATGGGCGAAGGCGTGGCCGAAGGCCCCGACGGAACGATTCGTCCGGCCGGCGAGCTGCTCGCCGAGGCCGGCATCGAGCCGGTGGAGCTGCGCGAGAAGGAGGGCCTGGCCCTCATCAACGGCACCGACGGCATGCTCGGCATGCTGGTGATGGCCTGCGCGGACCTCGCGCAGCTGTTCACCGCCGCCGACATCACCGCCGCGCTCTCGCTGGAGGCACTGCTCGGCACCGAGCGCGTCCTCGCGCCCGAGCTGCACGCCATCCGCCCGCACCCGGGCCAGGCCGCGAGCGCCGAGAACATGCGCCGCGTGCTGGAGGGCTCCGGCTTCACCGGGCACCACCAGGACGACGCCCCGCGCGTCCAGGACGCCTACTCGATCCGCTGCGCCCCGCAGGTCGCGGGCGCCGGCCGGGACACCCTGGCGCACGCCCGGCTGGTGGCCGACCGCGAGCTGATCTCCGCCGTCGACAACCCCGTGGTGCTGCCCGACGGCCGCGTGGAGTCCAACGGCAACTTCCACGGCGCGCCCGTGGCGTACGTCCTGGACTTCCTGGCGATCGCCGCCGCCGACCTCGGCAGCATCGCCGAGCGGCGCACCGACCGGCTGCTCGACAAGTCGCGCTCGCACGGGCTGCCGGCGTTCCTCGCCGACGACCCGGGCGTGGACTCGGGCCTGATGATCGCTCAGTACACGCAGGCCGCGCTGGTCAGCGAGATGAAGCGGCTGGCCGTGCCGGCCTCCGTGGACTCCATCCCGTCGTCCGCGATGCAGGAGGACCACGTCTCCATGGGCTGGTCCGCGGCCCGCAAGCTGCGGACGACCGTCGACAACCTGGCGCGGATCATCGCCGTCGAGCTGTTCGCCGCGACCCGCGCCATCGAGATGCGCGAGAAGCTCACCGCGGGCGGTCTGCGGCCCGCCCCGGCCACTCGGGCGATGTGGCGGCGGTCCGTGAGGCGGGCATCGACGGAGTCGGCCCGGACCGTTTCCTGTCGCCCGACCTGGAGGCCGCGTACGCGTTCGTCCGGGCCGGAAACCTCAACGCGGCGGCCGAATCGGTGACGGGGCCGCTGGCCTGACGCCGGATCAGCGGGGCCGGCGCCGCGCGCCGCGCGACTGCTGAGCGGCGACTGCTGAGCGATTGCTGAGCCGCTGCTGAGCGTGACGATGATGAGGGGCGCACACCCGCGGGTGTGCGCCCCTCGGTGCTTCAGAGCGCCTGCGCGCGGGAGCGCCGCCCTGCGTTCAGCACCAGCCCCGCACCGCCGACGAGGAACGCGGCCCCGCCGATCAGATACGGCGTGGTGTGCACCGTTCCGGTGGCCGCGAGATGGAGCGTCCCGGTCGTCGACGTCGTCGGTCCTGATGCCGTCACGGGTGCCTTGACCTGCGAAGCGGGGGCATGATCCGGGCTGGCGGTGGCGGACGGCACGAAATACAGCGCTGCCAATACGGAAGCCGCGGCGGCGGCGACGAACGGGCGTGGAGAGGCCAGAGGCGAGGTCAACGGATCCCCCATTGGGTGCGGCGACTTGACCGTAGACGCCGATGTTAGTGACCTGGTGTGCCTGGTGGGAAGCTGGCGCTCCGGCGTTTACGCTCCGTCGCATGAGCACTACTGAGATTCCCCGTGGCGACAGCGGCCCGCGCTATGTCCGACTCCAGGTCGAGCTCGTTCTCGAGGTCACCGGACAGCAGGAAGTGACCGCCGCCGCACTGGAGCACATCGCCGCCGACGCGGAGATGCCCGCCGAGGAGCGGACGCACGCCGAGGCGGCTGTGAAGCAGGACGAGTCCGAGGCGCTGGCCTATCTGATCGACCCGTTCGACCTGGTCACGACGGTCCCCGGGATCGAACTCGTGCAGGCCTCGTGGTCCTGCGCGCACACCGAGTACGACCCCGACTCCGAAGAGTGGGACATGTACGACGACGACGATGCCGCAGAGGAGGACGTCGAGGAGGCCACCACGCCGGCCTGATCCCGGTCCGGCTCCGCCTGATCCTGGTCTGACCTGCATTTTTCCCCGACCCCGGGCCGTTTCGCGGCCCGGGGTTCCGCACGTGTGCCTCGACACACTTTCCGGACAAAGGGAACGGACTTCCGGCCCCGCATGTTCCTCTGGTTATGGATGAGGCTCGTTTCCGGATCCATCTCGTCCGGATCCGTCGCTCGCAGGGACGCGGGCAGGACTCGCGGGAACGCGAGCAGGGAACGTGCGCCCGCAGGCATTGGAGATTTGTGTGAAGTCGCCCGACCCCGGCACCGCAACCGGCCCCGTCAACGGCATGACGCCCGACCAGCGCGCGCGCTCGCGGCGCAGGCGCCGCACCGGCCTGGCGGCCGTCGCGGTCGTGCTCGGCGGCGCGGTCGCGCTGACCGCGTGCGGCGGCAGCGGCTCGGACAAGGGCGCCGCCGCGACGGACAAGGGCAAGACACAGGCGGACGTCGACGCGGCCGCCGCCGACGTCTCCTCGGACGCCAAGATCGCCATCACCCCGAAGACGGGGACCAGCAACGCGAGCATCAGCAGCGGCACCAAGATCGCCGTGACCGACGGCAAACTCACCGCGGTCGCCATGACCGAGGTCGTGAGCGGAAAGGCCGTCAAGGGCGCGATAGCCACCGACGGCACCAGCTGGAAGCCGGACGCCTCCCTCGACCGCGGCAAGAAGTACAAGGTCGCGGCCACCGCGCAGGACGCGAAGGGCCGCGTCGTCACCGAGACCTCCACCTTCGGCACGGTCTCCGCGAGCAACAGCTTCATCGGCTACTTCACGCCGGAGGACGGCTCCACGGTCGGCGTCGGCATGCCGGTGTCGATCAAGTTCGACAAGGCCGTCACCAACAAGAAGGCCGTCGAGTCGGCCATCAAGGTGGCGTCCAGCAGCGGCCAGACGGTCGTGGGCCACTGGTTCGACTCCACCCGGCTGGACTTCCGTCCGCAGGAGTACTGGAAGGCCGGCTCGAACGTCAGCGTCAAGCTGAAGCTCGACGGCGTCGAGGGCTCCAACGGCGTCTACGGCGTCCAGAACAAGGACGTCAACTTCACCGTCGGCCGGTCCCAGGTCTCGACGGTCGACGCCACCACCAAGACGATGACGGTCGTCCGCGACGGCAAAACCATCAAGACCATCCCGATCTCGGCCGGCTCCGCCGACCACCCGACCTACAACGGTCAGATGGTGATCTCCGAGAAGTACAAGCAGACGCGGATGAACGGTGACTCGGTCGGCTTCAAGGGTGAGTACGACATCGCCGACGTGCCGCACGCCATGCGGCTGAGCTCCTCGGGCACGTTCATCCACGGCAACTACTGGGGCAACAAGTCGATCTTCGGCTCGGCCAACACCAGCCACGGCTGCATCGGCCTGAGCGACGCCAAGGGCGCCAACGACCCGGACACGCTGGGTGCCTGGTTCTTCGACCAGTCGCTGATCGGCGACGTGGTCGTGATGAAGAACTCGCCCGACAAGACGATCAAGCCGGACAACGGGCTCAACGGGTGGAACATGACGTGGAGCGCTTGGACCGCCGGGTCCGCGCTGGGTGCCACGTCCTGATCCTGCGGGTTTGCCTGCGGCCGGCTCGAGCCGGGGGCCCGAAGGTCCCTCTCTAGGCCGTGTTGCGAAAGTCCCGCCTGGCCCACGGCGTCTGGCACGCGCCCTCGCCGCGTTGTCGGGCTCGTCCACGTACGTCCAGTACGAGGACGACCCTCCGCCTTGCGAGCGCACGCACCGGACGCCGTGGGCCACGCCCTCCGGGCGAACGGCGCTCCTTTCGCAACACGCCCTAGCGGGCGGTCCATTCGGACGGGTCGTCCAGGACCGCCCGCACCGCGCTGTACGCCGCGCCCAGCAGCACCCCGTCCCGGCCCAGCCGTGACTCGACCACCAGCGCGCCGCCGCCCGTGACCCGTCGCCCCAGCTCCCGCCGCACCCCCGGCAGCAGCCACGGGGCCAGCTCGGAGAGCGGGCCGCCGAGGACCACCGCCTGCGGGTCGAGCAGGTTCACGGCGCCGCTCAGCGCGATCCCGAGCGCCCGGCCGGCGGCCTCCAGGGCCGCCAGCGCGGGCGCGTCGTCGTCCGAGGCCGCCGTCCGCAGCGCCTTGAGCCGCCCCGGCAGCTCCGGGGCGATACCGGCCGCGCGCAGCACCGCCTCCTCGCCCGCGTACTGCTCCAGGCAGCCGCGGGCGCCGCAGGAGCAGCGCGGACCGTCGGGGTAGACGGGGACGTGCCCGAGCTCGCCGGCGAAGCCGCGCGCTCCGCGGAAGAGGCTGCCGTTGATGACGAGGGCGGCGCCGATGCCGATCTCTGCCGAGACGTGGATGAAGTCGGTGAGGGGGGCTTGGGCAGCGCCTTGTGGGGTGTCGGTGGCGGGGAGCGCCTTCTCCCTGCCGGCCAGCCACAGTTCTGCCAGTGCCCCTAGGTTCGCCTCGTTCTCCACGGTCAGTTCGGTGCGTTCGTTCTTCCAGCCGAGGTTCGGTGCCCGCAGCACCGTGTGCTGGTCCCTCCCCACCAGGCCGGGGACCGCGACGGTCAGCCCCGCCGGGCGCAGCCCGAGCGCCACCGCTTCCTCCGTCACCTGCCGGACGAGTCCGTCCAGCTCGCCGAGCGTCTGCGCGGCGGCCCGGCCGCGGTTGCGGGCCTCCACGGTCGCTCGGGCCCGTACGGTGCCGCGCAGGTCCACGACGCAGGCCGCGAGGTGGTCCACGCCCACTTCGGCGCCGATCCCGGCGGGGCCGCGCGGGCTGAGGGCGAGGGCGGTGCCGGGGCGGCCCACGGTGCCGGGGCGCTGCGCGCCCAGCTCGGTGACGAGGCCCGCCGCGATGAGTTCGTCGACGAGCGTCGAGACGGTGGCCCGGGTGAGGCCGACCTCGGCGGCGACGGCTGCCCGGGAGAGGTTGTCGCCGGCGGCGACGGCGTGCACGACGGCGGACAGGTTGCGGCGGCGCAGGGCGGCTTGGGGGTTGGTGCCGGTTGCCACGGTCGGTCCGTTCTGTGGTCTGTGGGGGCGGGGGCCGGGCCCTCCGGGGCGGGGCTTCGAAATCGACTGTTCACGATCCCCCAACCTTCGGCCGGGGTGCCCCCAGGGGCCCACAAATAGCTCGGCAGCATTTCGAAACCCCACCCCTGCGGACCCGTCCCCCTCCGGTTCGAGCCACCCGGGGGGGTGGGGGCCCTGGCCTCCTGCGTGTCGTTCGTCAGGTGGTGGTCAGCGCCGCTCTCAGGGATTCCAGCGTGGTTTCGTCCCGTTCGATCGGATCGTAGACCGGGCCCGCCGACGTGCCCCAGCGGGCGGCGATGTCGGTGGGTGTTTCCCCGGTGAGGAGGGCGGCCGCCTGCGCGGCGGCGCCCAGGGCGACGAGGTCGTCCGCGTCGGGGATCTGGACCGCTCGTCCGGACAGCCGGCGGACGGTCTGCCGCCAGGCGGTGCCGCGGGCGCCGCCGCCGATCAGGAGGAGGGGCTCGTCGGAGGGCCGGTCGTCGACGGCCAGGACCAGGTCCAGGGCGGTGAGGAGGGTGTAGGTGGCGCCGTCGTAGGCGGCCTGGAGGATCTGGCCGGGGGTGGTGTCGTGGCGCAGGCCGGTGAGGGTGCCCGAGGCGAGGGGGAGGTTGGGGGTGCGCTCTCCGTCGAGGAAGGGGAGGAGGGTGATCGTTCTGTTGGGTTCCACGGCTTCTCTGGTGAGGCTGAGGAGGCCGGCGATCTTGTCCACCGCCTGGGTGCAGTTCAGGGTGCAGGCGAGCGGGAGCCAGCCGCCGTGTGCCCCCGCGAAGCCGGCGACCGTTCCCGTGGGGTCGGTGGGGCGGTTGGTCGAGGGGGTGTAGACGGTTCCCGAGGTGCCCAGGCTGAGGGCGGCGCGGCCGGGGGTCAGGCCGAGGCCCAGGGCGGCCGCCGCGTTGTCGCCGGTGCCGGAGGCGACCGGGATGCCGGGTGGGAGGGGGAGGCCGGGGAGCGTGGTCCCTGCTGGTTCTCCTGGGGCCAGTACGCGGGGGAGGAGGGCTTCGTCGAGGCCGACGGTGGTGAGGACGGCGTTGTCGTAGGTCTCGGTGTCCGAGGCCCACCAGCCGGTTCCCGATACGTCGCCGCGATCCGTGACCGCCTGGCCCGTCAGCCGTTCGGTGAGGAAGTCGTGCGGCAGGCGCACTCCGGCCGTCGCGGCGGCGACGGCCGGTTCGTTCTCGCGCAGCCAGGCCCATTTCGCGACGGTGAAGCTGGCTCCGGGTACGGAGCCGAAGCGCTCGGCCCAGTGTTTGGCTCCGAAGCGTGCGACGAGTGCCTCTGCCTGGGGGGCTGATCGCACGTCGTTCCAGAGGAGGGCCGGGCGCAGGGCCTTACCCGATGCGTCGAGGGTGACCAAGCCATGTTGTTGGCCTCCGATGGAGATGGCCGAGGCCGGGTGTGGGGACAGGGCTTCGAGGGTTGTTCTGAGGGCTTGCCACCAGACCTCCGGGTCCGTTTCGCGCCTTCCGCCCTCGCTGACCGTGTGGGGCGATCTGGCCCGCGCCAGCACTTCGCCGGTGTCCACCCGGACCGCCAGCGCCTTCGTCGACTGGGTGGAGCTGTCCACCCCGATCACGACCGTCGGTTCCATTGAGCGACCCCCTTCTCTTCCCATCGCGGTCCTCGCATACTAATTTGTTCAACGGTCTTACGAATAGGAGCCGGCGCCATGAGTCTCACCCCCACCCCCGAGCACAAGTTCACTTTCGGCCTCTGGACGGTCGGCTGGCAGGGCCGCGACCCGTTCGGTGACGCCAGCCGCCCCGCCCTCGACCCGGTCGAGTCCGTCACCCGGCTCGCCGAGCTGGGCGCGTACGGCGTGACGTTCCACGACGACGACCTCATCCCGTTCGGCGCCACGGAGGTCGAGCGCGAGACGCACATCAAGCGGTTCCGGCAGGCCCTCGACGCGACCGGCCTGGTGGTGCCCATGGCCACCACCAATCTCTTCACGCACCCGGTCTTCAAGGACGGCGCCTTCACGTCCAACGACCGTGACGTACGGCGGTACGCGCTGCGCAAGACGGTCCGGAACATCGATCTGGCCGTCGAGCTCGGTGCGCAGGTCTATGTGGCGTGGGGCGGCCGGGAAGGGGCGGAGTCCGGGGCGGCCAAGGACGTGCGGGTCGCGCTGGACCGGATGAAGGAGGCGTTCGACCTGCTCGGCGAGTATGTGCTGGGGCAGGGGTACGACCTGCGGTTCGCCGTGGAGCCCAAGCCGAACGAGCCGCGCGGCGACATCCTGCTGCCGACCGTGGGGCACGCGCTCGCGTTCATCAACGAGCTGGAGCACCCGGAGCTGGTCGGGGTGAACCCCGAGACCGGGCACGAGCAGATGGCCGGGCTCAACTTCACGCACGGCATCGCGCAGGCGCTGTGGCACGGCAAGCTCTTCCACATCGACCTCAACGGCCAGACCGGCATCAAGTACGACCAGGACCTGCGCTTCGGCGCGGGCAATCTGCGGGACGCGTTCTGGCTCGTCGATCTGCTGGAGACCGCCGGTTACGAGGGGCCCCGGCACTTCGACTTCAAGCCGCCGCGTACCGAGGACTCCGACGGCGTCTGGGCCTCGGCCGCCGGGTGCATGCGCAACTACCTGCTGCTGAAGGAGCGCGCCGCCGCGTTCCGTGCCGATCCGGTCGTGCAGGAGGCGCTCAGGGCGTCCCGGCTGGACGAGCTGGCCCGGCCGACGCTGGGGGAGGGCGAGACGCTCAGTGATCTGCTGGGCGACCGGGCGTCGTTCGAGGACTTCGACGTCGAGGCGGCGGCGGTGAAGGGCATGGCGTTCGAGCAGCTCGACCAGCTGGCGATGGACCACCTGCTCGGCGCCCGCTGACCTTTCTCATCCGGCTCTCAGTCCGGCCTCACCCGTTCATCACCGCTGGTTCCTACCGTGACGGCGCAGCGGGAGTACGAGGGACCTCCGATCCACTCGTACTTCCGCCGTCCCCATTCATCCCCCCGCATCCTGGCCGGGGTGGCAACGGCGAGGAATCGCATGTTCTTTACGTATCTCAGGCGCGAGCTGCGACGTCGCAGAAAGGCCGCGCTGGTCATCGCGCTGGGGCTGGCCCTCGGTATCGGGCTGGTCATCACCGTCAACTCGGCCTCGGCGGGGATGCAGGTGGCGCAGGGCAAGGTCCTGCAGTCCCTGTACGGCCTCGGGACCGATATGACGGTCACCAAGGCCGCCGCCGCGCAGGGCAGTACCGGGGCCACCGGGCGTCCGAAGTTCAACTTCGGTGCCACCACGGACTCCAAGGAGCAGAGCAGCGACCAGGTGATGGTGCAGGGCTTCGAGTCGCTGCCCAGCACGGTCGTGTCCCAGGTCGCCGGGCAGAAGGGGGTGGACGACGCCGTCGGCGGGCTGAGCCTGCGGGTGCTGAAGGTGAGCGGGCAGTTCGACTGGGGGCAGGTCAAGCAGGGCCAGACCACCGGCGGCGGGCGCGGTGGTGGCGGCGCGCAGCCGCCGAGTGAGGTGCAGGGCGGTGGCGCGCAGTTCGACGTCAACAACTACTCGGTCTACGGCGTGGACGTCGCCAAGCCGGCGCTCGGGCCGCTGACCTCCTCGAAGATCACCTCGGGTACGTCCTTCACGAGCGCGCAGTCCAACACCGCCGTGGCCGTCCTCGACAGCTCCTACGCCAAGGAGAACAAGCTCGCGGTCGGTGGCACGCTCACCATCAAGGCCGTCAAGTACAAGGTCATCGGCATCGCGACCGCCGACAGCGGCGACTCCGCCGCCAACGTCTACATCCCGCTGACGCAGGCCCAGACGCTGGCCGGCGCCAAGGACAAGGTCACCACGGTCTATGTGAAGGCCACGGACTCGCAGCAGATCGACGGCGTCAAGTCCGCCATCCAGAACAACGTCCCGGGCACGACGGTCACCACCTCCGCCGATCTCGCCTCCACGGTCTCCGGTTCGCTCGCCACCGCTTCCGACCTGGCGACGAACCTCGGCAAGTGGCTCTCCATCGCCGTGTTGATCGCCGCGTTCCTGGTCGCGGGACTGCTCACCTCCTCCGCCGTCAGCAGGCGCGTGCGGGAGTTCGGCACGCTCAAGGCGCTGGGCTGGAAGAGCCGCCGGGTCACCGGTCAGGTGATGGGCGAGGCCCTGGTCAACGGCCTCATCGGCGGCGTCCTCGGTATCGCGCTCGGCCTCGGCGGCGCGTACCTCATCACCGCCATCAGCCCGACGCTGACCGCGTCGGTCGCCTCCGGTGGCGGTGGTGGTGGTGGCTTCGGCGGCGGGCCCGGGCGGCAGGCCGCGACGAAGGCGCTGGACATCGCGCTGACCGCTCCCGTCAGCCTCGGCACCATCGGCCTGTCGGTCGGCCTCGCCGTCGCCGGCGGCCTCATCGCGGGCACCTTCGGCGGCTGGCGCGCCTCCAGGCTCCGCCCGGCGGACGCCCTGCGCCGCGTCGAATAGCCACCCACCTTCAGTCTCAAGGGAGTTGACCATGTACCAGCTGACCGGCGTCACCAAGCACTACCGACGCGGCAAGGACACCGTCGAGGCCCTGCGGGGTGTCGATCTCACCATCGAGGACGGCGACCAGCTCGTCATCCAGGGCCCCACCGGCGGCGGCAAGTCCACCCTGCTGCAGATGCTCGGCGCCCTCGACCGCCCGACCGAGGGCTCGGTGGAGTTCGACGGCGTCGACCTCGCCCGGCTCGGCGAGGCCAAGCTCACCAGGATGCGCGCCGAGAACATCGGCTTCATCTTCCAGAGCTTCAACCTCATGCCGACGCTCACCGCCCAGGAGAACGTCGAGACGGCCCTCGTCCCCATGGGCGTCAAGCCCGCGGAACGCCGCCGCCTCGCCGTCGAGGCCCTGGAGTCCGTCGGCCTCGACGAACGTCTGAGCCACCTCCCCTCCGAGCTCTCCGGCGGTCAGCAGCAGCGCGTCGCCATCGCCCGCGCCCTCGTCAAGAAGCCCAAGGTCCTCCTCGCCGACGAGCCCACCGGCAACCTCGACGAGGCCACCCGCGACGACATCATGGGCCTCCTCGAAGGCCTGTGGAGAGAACGCGGCCTGACCTTCATCCTCGTCACCCACGACTCCGCCATCGCCAAACGCGCCCCCCGCCTGGCAACCATCCGCAAGGGCCGCGTCACGGTGACGGAGCGGGTCCTGGCGACCTAGCCGGCTGTCGGGGCCGGGCCACCCGACGAGGGCCCGGCCCCGACACGGCGGTCGGCAAGGAGACCTCCGCGGCGTACACGAGCAGGTTCGCGAAGCGCAGCCATGGGAGCAGGTGCATGTTCAGTGGCGCGTACCTTCATTGCCAGCCGTCCAATGCACGCTCTGCGTTGTCGACCAGTTCCTTATAGGTCATGACCTCAACGCGACTGATGTGTGTGTTGAGGGTGCGGAAGGCCTCGTTGATCGCGTCTTCGGCAACAACGGGTTGCGCGGCAGGGTGTCCAATCAACACGAGTGCGCTTGCTCGCCGAGTCTCGATGCCCAGTTCATCTCGAATGCGGAGTCGGTGTTCATCCAAGCCGACAAGGTAGTTGACCGCTTGGCTCACTGCGTCGTGTACTTCGGCCGTCGGTACCCAGCACCCTCGGTGTTCCTTGACCAGGCGGCCGCGCAGGCTCATGGAACGCTTCAACTCGACGATATGTAGTGCGCCATCCCCGCGTATGAGGGGGATATCCACCTCGTCGCCTGGTACCAATCGGCGCTGGACCGCTTGGCTCGCGAACTGGCCACCGAAGATCCAGTGCTGACCGTCCAGCGCGCGTTGCAAGTCGAGCTCACTCGCCTCCGGATCCTCCACCACCTTGCGCAACGCCTTGAGATCCTTCCGACGCTTTTGAATCTCGGCGGCCCGGAGTAGCAGTTGCCCCTCCTCGTCCGCTGCCAAAATTGCCAAGGAGCCAGGAGACATCACGATGTGGCGGGCAGATTTCTCCGGATCTTCCAAATCGACTCTTTCGCGTAGGACTTGCTCCATCCACGCGGCCACCTCGGCAGAGCCACGGACTATTCGATACCGGCTGGGTTGCTCCTGCGACTGTTGCATGTAACGGGCGTCCCGGGCGACGGACCCTACGTGAGTAAGCACCTCGCTCGGGCTCGCGTCGGGATACTCGCTGAGGTACTGATCGCCGAGCTGAGCGAAGAAGGCAAGACTCGCGGCTATCGTTCGTGCCAGGAAGTCCTGGTGCGAGCTCAGCGGTTGTGTCGACCGTTGAAAGAGGCGGTATCGCTCTTCGAAGTCCGGTCGGAGGATCCGACCTTCCGCGTAGTCCAGAGAGTCTTGTATCAGTCGCACGATGTGCCACTCGTCTGCCGCTGCCGCTGCCGAGCGCACGTTCTTCAGTACGGTGACGAGTGCTTGGCCTCCTCTGCAGGGGACCTTTCCGCTGCTCATATGCTTGAAGACCGATGCAAGCGCGTCCTTGACGTCAGGATCGATGGCTTGCTCGGCCACGCGCTCCAGTTGCAACTTCAACGCGAAGTCAGATCTCACATCCATAGTCACGATTCTGGTGCCTGGCACTGACAGAATCAGCTTGCGTTGTACCTGCTGAAGATGTGGAGTGCCGCGTCGATCTGTGCTTTCGTGCGGTCGTCGGCTTCCCCTTCGAGTCGCACGAAGACGACGGAGGAACCAGGGTCGGCCGCGACCAGCAGGGTCAGCGGTATTCGGCCCGCCAACGGGTAGTCGTACCAGCCCCCGGGCCTCTCCACGTCCGTGCCTGGGAGGGCGCCCTCGATAGCCCCCCAGTCCGAGTCGTCGAAGCGGTAGCCCGAGAACTCCGCAACCGACTCGCAGAACGGCCGCAGATTGGCCTCATGGATCCAGCGGCCGCCGAAGATCGGATCGGAGCACGGAGGGTCGTCTGTCGGTCGTGACGACTCCGATGGGGATGGAAACACCCGTGCCTCCCGGCCCGCAGTACCCGTCAACGTTGCGGTCAAGGTACCGCTGGTCGTCCGGATCGCGAGGGTCGTTGGCGGTGGTGCGGGACAAGCGCAGCCGTGATCGTGGTCACGGATCTTCGATGGTGGGCCGGACGGGGGACAGGAACGGGTCCGGTCGCTCGGTGAGGGCGCCGCGGGCGAGGCGGTGGACTCGGAAGGCGTTGGGGTTCTGCGGGTCTTCGTCGTCGTACGTGTGGAGCAGACCGTAGGAGCCGGGCGCGATGCGGCCGACTTCCGTGAACAGGTCGATGATCTCCGGGCCGTGCAGTCCGGAACGGTTGGGGTGGCCGGCGATGTGCAGCATCCAGCGACCGTTCATCGCGCGCAGGTCGGCCAGGTAGGGACTGTCCATGCGATCGAGGAGTGTCCGCACCTGGCCGAGGAACGCGTCGCAGGGAGTCTCGTCCTCGGGGTCGGGACTCCCTACGAGCGTGATCCAGCCGTGGTACTCGAACACGTCGTCTCAGCAGCCTGAGGGATGGCTGGACAGCCAGTTCCTGTGCTCGTCGCGTAGGGCGTCCCGCTCCTGGGGCGTTGCCAGGATGACGTCGGCCCCGCCGTCGTAGGGGTGGTGGATCCGGCGGAGATCCGTATCGGTTACGAGCACGCCGGCCAGTTCGTCATCCGCCACGTGCCGGAGCAGCGTGTCGATGCAGCCGCTCTGCCATGGTCGTCGGCTGACGTAGAGGTGGGTGTGGACGTCGGAATCGAGATCGGGGTCCTCCGCGTCCGTGAGCGTGGTCCAGCGGGAGGCGCCGTGGTCCGCGTCGCGGCGGGTTGCGGGGTGCTCCGCTTCGGCGGGAGGAACCGACCAGGCCGTGGTCACCACGTACACGTCTCTGCCGACGAACAACCCGTCCAGGACCGTGTTGTACCGGTCCAGGACGGTGGTGTACTCGTGCTCGTTCTCCGGGTAGCGCTTCCCCCCGGGGAGGCTGTGGAAGCGCACCCACCGGTCGTTGTAGACGCTTCGTAGTCGGTGCGCGACCGGCGGGCCCAGCGGCCGTCTTTCCCGCCACAGCGCGGACAGGGCTTCGCTGTCGAAACCGACATCCGCGCCGGGCGGGAGTGGGTCAGCCATCTGCCGGGGCGATTCCGGTCGGGCAGGAGCGGCCCCAGTTCGTCTCCGAGGGGGAGTCCAGGTTGACGCCGGTGCCGCCGATGCCGCAGTAGCCGTCGGGGTTCTTGTCGAGGTACTGCTGGTGGTAGGGCTCGGCGGGGTAGAAGGGGCCGGCCGGGAGGATTTCGGTGGTGATGTCGCCGTAGCCGGCCTTGGTGAGGATCTGCTGGTAGGCGTCGCGGGAGGCCTGGGCGCCGGTGAGCTGGTCCGGGGAGTGGGTGTAGACCGCGGAGCGGTACTGGGTGCCGGAGTCGTTGCCCTGGCGGTTGCCCTGGGTGGGGTTGTGGGACTCCCAGAAGACCTTCAGCAGCTCGGCGAAGGACACCAGCGCGGGGTCGTAGACGACGCGGACGGCCTCGGTGTGGGCGGTGAGACCGCTGCAGACCTCGTCGTAGGTGGGGTTCGGGGTGTGGCCGCCCTGGTAGCCGACGAGGGTGGTCCAGACGCCCGGGGTCTGCCAGAACTTGCGCTCGGCGCCCCAGAAACAGCCCATCCCGAAGTCCACGACCGCCAGATCGGCGGGGTACGGGCCGGTCAGCTGCTTGCCCAGCACGGTGTGCCGCGCGGGCACGTCGAATTCCGGCTCCGGGCGGCCCTTGAGGGCCTCGTCGGCGGAGGGCAGGTGGTTCTTGTGGCGGTTCAGGAACATGGGGGTTACTCCTCCGGGGTCGGCTCGCTCTGAGAGAACGTATGGACGGCCCGCGGGATTCCGTGCGGGTTCATTTCGCCCGCTGGAGTGCCTTCCGGATCGCCTTGTTCCGGGTGGCGACGAAGAACTCCGCGGGATCCACCTGGTAGCGCCAGGGGAGGGCGTCGATCCAGCCGTCGACCAGCCGGAACTGCTCGGCGGACTCCTGGAAGCGCCCCTGCTGATACAGGAAGAACGCGAGGAGGTGCCGGGCCTCGGGCAGCTGGGGGTGGTCCGCGCGGGCGGCGGCCACGTCGGCCAGCAGGGCGTCGACCCGGGCGAGCAGGTAGGGCGCCCGGTATCCGGCGCGCTTCACACCCTGCAAGCCGCCGTGCTCGTACCAGCTGATCAGCGGCAGAGCCTGGAGCAGGCTGCCGAGGGGAGCGCCGGCCGCGGCGTCGGCGGCGAAGCGGTTCGCCAGCTCTCCCGAACCGCACCACTTCGCGCACAGGTACTGCAGCACCGAGCTGTGGGCGAGGAAGTGGTGCGGGGCACGCTTGTCGACCTCCGTCCACATCAGGTGGAAATCGTGGTGGGAGTATCCGAAACCGATCCCGACCCAGAGTTCCGGCATTCTCGCGCAGGGGTCCTCGGGCGCCAGCTGCACGGCGCGGAAGGCCGCGGCCCGTGCTCGGGTCAGCAGGTCGAAGAACCCCTGGAACTCCTGCGCGCTGGTGTACCGCGCGTAGTGGCCCCCGCGCCTCTTCCAGGCCAGGTCGACCAGTCCGTGCGCCTCGACGAGTGCCGCGGTGGGGTCGTCCGGCCGTTCTGCCTGCCAGGCCTTCAACGAGGTGTTGTCCCAGGCGGCGAGCTTGCCCAGCCGCTCGGCCCGGTAGGCGCGGAGATCCCAGTCGTCGCCGGTGTCGGCGAGCAGCTGGGCGGCGGGCTGCCAGTCGCCGGCCCGCCCCGCGGCCAGGGCGACGTCCAGCACCGGGTCGGGGCCCGGGCGGGTCGTGTCCTGCTGATCCTTCGGCACCAGGCCGGGCTCGGGCGGCCGGCTGACCGCCCTTCTGGTCATGAACCGGTGGTACTGCCGGCGGAGCCTGGGGCTCAGCCCGAGCACGAGGAAGACAAGCAAGGCTACTGCCATGGACTCAGGGCTCCTGGATGAGGGGAAGTGCGCCGGCCAGGAGCTCGCGCAGCGGCCCGGTGTCGGGGTCGTCGGTGACGGCGGCGTCGAGGGCCTCGGGGAGGGCCTCGTCGTAACCGTCGGGGAGGGTGAGGCGGGCGGGGGTGGACCAGGAGAGCGTCCAGTCGGCCTTGCCGGCGTCGGCGAGGGTGACGCAGGTCAGCATGGACAGGCCCGAGCGCAGCGCGGGCCGCGCGAATTCGCGGGCCGCGCGGCCGGTGACGGCGGCGGCTTCGGGGGATTTGGGGAGCCGGTCGGCGATGGCCCACAGCCGGCCGGCGTCGATGGCGTCCAGGATCTCGTCGAGGCTCGCGAGGCCGCGCTCCGCGGCGTGACCGGCCCCCGCCGCGGCCTGCTGGAGCGGCCGCGCGCCAGCCCGGAAGGTGGCGAGCCCGGCCTGGCTCGCGAGGGCTTCCCAGCTGACGTGCCGCATCCTTGCCGCGCCGGCCGCGAGCGTCGCGGTCTCCAGGGCGGCCAGTACCCCGTCCGGGTCGCGCAGCAGGGTGAGGGCGGACGGTGCGTCGGGATCGTCGCGCACACCGTCGTCGGGGAGCGCTTCGAGCAGGCGGACGCGTTCGGCGATGGGCGGGTGCGAGTCGTAGGGGGAGTGCTCCGGCTCGGGGAGTTCCGCCCGCAGTCCCGCCAGCTCGGTGCGGCGGTCCGGGTCGGCCAGCAGATGCCGCAGCCCGCCGTAGAACTCGCCGGTGGGCGGGAGCAGTTCCACGTCCCAGCCGAGGGTCGCGTAGCGGCTGACGTAGAAGTCGAAGGCGGCGTCCAGGACCGGGATCTCGCGCAGTGCGCCGGCCGCCGCGTCGCGGCCCACGATGCGTGCGGCGGCGCGGTCGGCGGCGAGCTCCTGGCGGCGGCCGACGGACTGGGAGGCGCGCATGTAGAGCTTGGCGTAGCCGGTGTAGATCCTGGCCAGCACCGCGTGCGAGGCGCTGTCGTTCGCCGCGGCCTGTACGTGGAAGGACTCGATGGTACGGACGACGCTGTCCCGGCCGCGCATGGTGATGCCGGCGAGGCGGGTGTCGCGGTTGCTGTAGTGGCCGAGTTCATGGGCGAGGACGGCGCGCAGGTGGGGGACGCCGAGCCCGGTCATGAGCGGTACGCCGAGGAACAGCCGGCGCCGTCCGGGCAACAGGCCCAGCAGATGGGCGCGCTCCGAGACACCCGCGTTGACCTGGCCGGTGAGGGTGATGTCACGGGGCGGGCGGGTGCCGGCCTGCCGCGCGAGGTCACGCACCTCGGCCCACAGCTCCGGCTGCTGCGTGTCGTCCACGGTCAGCCCCGGGGGGCCCTCGTCGCCCTTGCCGCCGCGGAACATGAACACTCCGCGAATGATCGGGAAGGTCAGCAGCAGCGGCACCACGAGCAGCTTGCCGAGGAAGAGCAGGGCGAGGTGCCCCTGGAAGGACTCGTAGACGATCACGCCGAACACTCCGGCCAGCACGGCCAGCAGGCCGGTACTGAGGACGTAGAAGCCCGCGAGCAGCACGAGAGCGCGCAGCGCGCGCAAGGTTGCGCCCATTGAAGAAGGTCCCCCCACAGGACAAGAGTTCGAACTCGAAGCGGGATCATACGGCGTGGGGCAGCACCCGGACCAGGCGGTTACCGGGCCCGGGCGACTACGCTCGGCGGAATGAGCGACCACGACCAGCAGCACCAGAATTTCGAAACCCTCGCGATCCACGCCGGTCAGGCGGCGGACGCCCAGACCGGCGCCGTGGTGACGCCGATCTACCAGGTGTCGACGTACAAGCAGGACGGAGTGGGCGGGCTGCGCGGCGGCTACGAATACAGCCGCTCCGCCAACCCGACCAGAACCGCGCTGGAGGAGAACCTCGCGGCACTGGAAGGCGGCCGGCGCGGGCTGGCCTTCGCGTCCGGGCTGGCGGCGGAGGACTGCCTGCTGCGCACCATCCTGTCGCCCGGCGACCACGTGGTGATCCCGAACGACGCGTACGGCGGCACGTTCCGCCTGTTCGCCAAGGTCGTCGAGCGCTGGGGCGTCCAGTGGTCGGTGGCCGACACGTCCGACCCGGCGGCCGTGCGGGCGCAGCTGCGGCCGAACACCAAGGCGATCTGGGTCGAGACCCCGTCGAACCCGCTGCTCGGCATCACGGACATCGCGGCGCTGGCGGAGATCGCCCGCGGCGCCGGCACCGGCGTGCGGCTGGTGGTGGACAACACGTTCGCGAGCCCGTACCTGCAGCAGCCGCTCGCGCTCGGCGCGGATATCGTCCTGCACTCGACGACGAAGTACATGGGCGGGCACTCCGACGTCGTCGGCGGCGCGCTGATCACCGGTGACGCGGCGCTCGGCGACGAGCTGGCCTACCACCAGAACGCGATGGGCGCGATCGCCGGGCCGTTCGACGCCTGGCTGGTCATGCGCGGCATCAAGACGCTGGCGGTGCGCATGGACCGGCACAGCGCCAACGCCACCCGGATCGCCGAGATGCTCCAGTCGCACCCGAAGGTGTCGCGGGTCCTGTACCCGGGGCTGGCCGAGCACCCGGGGCACGAGATCGCCGCGAAGCAGATGAAGGCGTTCGGCGGCATGATCTCGTTCCAGGTGAACGGTGGCGAGGAGGCGGCCGTCGCGGTGTGCAACCGCGCGGGCCTGTTCACGCTGGGTGAGTCGCTGGGCGGCGTCGAGTCGCTGATCGAGCACCCGGGCCGGATGACGCACGCCTCGGTGGTGGGCTCCGCGCTGGAGGTCCCGGCGGACCTCGTACGGCTCTCGGTGGGCATCGAGTCGGTCGACGACCTGCTGGCGGACCTGACCCAGGCGCTCGGCTGATCCGTCCGAACCGGCTGATCCGTCGCTGTGGGCACCTGGTGCCCGAGCCGTCGTGAGGGCACCTGGTGGCCGGCCGAGCCGCTACCAGGTGTCCACCGGCGGCGTGGTGTCGAGCGGCTGCGGGTCGGGCCACTCCAGCACCGCGAACACCACGCCCGTCACGATCGCCGCGACGAGCAGCAGCCACAGCAGCTGGTGCACGAAGCGGCGCCGCCGCAGGATGCGGCGGCCGCGCTCGGCGGCCCGTTCCGCCAGGTCGGCGGGGACGTAGGGGTGCGGGGTGTCGAGGACCCGGCGGACCTCCTCCTCCTTGCGGTCCGGGGGCATCACGACGCCGCTCCCTGGATCTCGTCGGCCGCGGAAGAGCTCTCGGCCGGAGTGTCCGACGAGGACGCCGATCCCCCCGCCGATCCCCCGGGCGGACCCCCCGCCGATCCCCCGGGCGGACCCCCCGGCGGGTTCTCGCGCGAGTTCTCCGACGCGGCCTGTTTCCTGGCCTTCTCCGCCGCCGCACGGGCCTCGGTCACCGACCGGGCGGGAGCCGGCGCCGGGCGGCTGCGCAGGGTGGCCGTGGCACGGTTGCAGATGGCCCGTACGCGCTCCACAGGCAGTCCCAGCTGCGCGGCGGCCTGTTCCTCGGCGACGCCCTCGAACAGCCGCAGAACGACCACCAGCCGCTCCTGGGCGGTGAGCCGGTCCAGCGCCCCGCCGTGCGGCCGGCGCCACCAGGGCCGGTACGCGAAGCGCCGTACGAGCTCGGTGCGGGCCTGGTCGTACGGGTCCTCGGAACGCATCCGGAACCAGTTCGCGTACGTGTGCGCCAGGACGGTTCCCAGCAGTTTCTCGGCCGCGGCCGGGTCACCGGTGAGCAGGGTGGCGGCGTGCAGAAGCCGTCCTGCCGCTCCTGCGGTGAACGCCTGAAACTCGACGTCCCGTTGGTACTCCGCTGCCGCCCGGCGCGTGCCCACGCCGCCAGTGGACGTCAAGCAGGCGGTTCAGGTCAAGAGCTCTGCGGGTGCGGGGTGCGCGCGGCGGCCGGGCAGGACCGGCTCGAGCGCCGGCCCGGGCGTCGGGACCTACTCGTCGGCCGGTCCCGACTGCACCGTCGTCGCGTGCCACTCGGACAGCGCCAGGTTGAAACGCCCGAGCAGATCGCAGAACATCTCCCGCTCGTTCTCGCTCCAGCCCTCGGTGACCTGGGCCATCAGCTGCTTCCGGGAGCTGCGGACCTCTTCGAGCCGGCCGAGGCCGCGCGGCGAGAGGGCGAGCACGACGGCGCGGCCGTCCTCGGGGTGCGAGGTGCGCTTGACGAGGCCGGTGTCGACGAGCGGCGCGACCTGGCGGGTGACGGTGGAGGAGTCGATGCCCATGCCCTCCGCGAGCGCCTTCACGCCCATCGGGCCTTCGCGGTCGAGCCGGTTGAGCAGCAGGTAAGCGGCCCGGTCCATGGAGTTGCGGGCCTTGCCCACACCGCCGAGGCGGGTCTGCTCCGCGCGCCGGGCGAAGAGAGCGACCTGGTGCTGGAGCCGCTCGAAGAGTTCGGTGGGCCCCTCCTCGTCGAGGGGGGGAGAGGAGGGCGACTCCGATGGATTGGGCATGGCCGGAAGCTCGCGTTCTGTCGGTCCTGCGGAGGTTGGGAGAAGAGTACGCGGAGAGGGTCACCATGAGACCCATCCCGCACAAACCGTGCTCCGGCGGTGACACGGGACCGGAACTGGGACACTGGGCGCATGGACAGAGCGGCGCCCGCAGTACCCCACCCGATCACGCTCGACGACGTGCGCGGGGCCCACAAGATGCTGTCCGGGGTGGCCAGGGTGACCCCGATGGAGGGCAGCCGGTACCTCACCGGTCTGGTCGGCTCCCCGGTGCATCTGAAGTGCGAGAACCTGCAGCGCACCGGCTCGTTCAAGGTGCGCGGCGCGTATGTGCGGATCGCCGGCCTGACGCAGGAGGAACGATCCGCCGGGGTCGTCGCCGCGAGCGCCGGCAACCATGCGCAGGGCGTCGCGCTGGCCGCGTCACTGCTCGGTGTGCGGTCCACGGTCTTCATGCCGGTGGGCGCACCGCTGCCGAAGATCGCGGCGACCCGCGACTACGGGGCCGAGGTGCGGATGCACGGACAGGTGGTGGACGAGACGCTGCGCGCCGCCAAGGCGTACGCGGAGGAGACCGGCGCGGTCTTCATCCACCCCTTCGACCACCCGGACATCATCGCGGGCCAGGGCACGGTGGGCCTGGAGATCCTGGAGCAGTGCCCCGAGGTGCGGACGATCGTGGTCGGCATCGGTGGCGGCGGGTTCGCCGCGGGTGTCGCGCTGGCGGTGAAGGCGCTGCGTCCGGATGTGAAGGTGATCGGCGTGCAGGCGGCGGGCGCGGCGGCGTATCCGCCCTCGCTGGCGGCCGGCGAGCCGGTGGCGCTGGGCGCGGTGGCGACGATGGCCGACGGGATCATGGTCGGCCGGCCCGGCGACATCCCGTTCAAAATCATTCGCGAACTGGTCGACGAAGTCCGTACCGTTTCCGAGGACGCTCTTTCCAGCGCGCTGCTGCTGTGCCTGGAGCGGGCGAAGATGGTCGTGGAACCGGCCGGGGCGAGCCCGGTGGCGGCGCTGCTGTCCGATCCGGACTCCTTCGAGGGCCCGGTGGTGGCGGTGCTGTCCGGGGGGAACGTGGACCCGTTGCTGATGCAGCGGATCCTCCGGCACGGGATGGCCGCGGCGGGCCGCTATCTGTCCCTGCGGCTGCGGGTGACGGACCGTCCCGGTGCGCTGGCGACGCTACTGGCGGTGTTGTCAGAGGCGGACGCTAACGTCCTGGACGTGAGCCACGTGCGGACCGACCCGCGGCTGGGACTCACGGAGGCGGAGGTCGAACTGCACCTGGAGACCAAGGGGCCGGAGCACTGCGAGGCGGTCGAGGCCGCTCTGCTGGGGGCCGGCTACATGGTCATCTGACGTCCGCTCCGGGCCGAGGTGCCCGAAGATTTCGGGAGCCCTGGTCTTGACGCGATATATCGCATGCGCCATGCTCGCGATGTGTCGCGTTTGGACTCTGTGTGTGCGGGCCCGGACGCCGGCCGAAACGGGTCGCGGCCGCCCGCGAACCTCGCGAACACCGACACCAGAGACCTATCCCCGGATTGGGAGTAGTCACATGCCAGGCGCGATCTACGCCGAAGGTCTGGTCAAGACCTTCGGTGACGTACGGGCATTGGACGGAGTGGATTTCGACGTCCCGGAAGGCACGGTTCTGGGACTGCTGGGCCCGAACGGCGCCGGCAAGACCACCGCCGTACGGGTTCTCACCACCCTGCTGCAACCGGACAGCGGCAACGCCGTCGTGGCCGGTATCGACGTGCTCAAGCACCCCAACGAAGTCCGCCGCCACATCGGCCTGTCCGGCCAGTTCGCGGCGGTCGACGAGTATCTGACCGGCCGTGAGAACCTCCAGATGGTCGGCCAGCTCTACCAGATGAAGAGCCGTGACGCGAAGCTCCGCGCGGCCGAACTGCTGGACCGCTTCAACCTCGCGGACGCGGCCGACCGGCCCACCAAGACGTACTCCGGCGGCATGCGCCGCCGGCTGGACCTCGCCGCCGCGCTCGTCGTCAAGCCGCCCGTGATGTTCATGGACGAGCCCACGACGGGCCTGGACCCGCGCAACCGGCAGGTCATGTGGGAGGTCATCCAGGACCTGGTGGCCGGCGGCACGACCCTGCTGCTCACCACCCAGTACCTCGAAGAGGCCGACCAGCTCGCGCACGACATCTGCGTCATCGACCACGGCAAGGTCATCGCCCGCGGCACCTCCGACCAGCTCAAGGCGCAGACCGGCGGCGAACGCGTCGAGGTCGTCGTCCACGAGCGGGAGCGGCTCGCCGAGGCGGAGGGCGTCCTGCGCGGCTTCGGCAAGGGCGACACCAAGACCGAGGATCACACCCGCCGGATCACCGTCCCGGTCGACGGCGGTGCCAAGCTGCTCGCCGAGGTCATCCGCGATCTCGACGCCCGGGGCATCGAGATCGACGACATCGGGCTGCGCCGCCCGACCCTGGACGATGTGTTCCTCTCGCTGACCGGCCACGAGGCCGAGGTCGCCGCACCGGAAGAGGAGGCCAAGTGATGGCCGTCATCGACGCGAAGCCCACGACCACGCTCGCCCCGCGGTCCGGCGGCGGGGTCATGCAGTCCGTCCGGGACTCGCTGGTCATCGCCAAGCGCAATCTGATCCGGATGACCCGCATCCCGGAGATGATCATTTTCGGGCTGATCCAGCCGATCATGTTCGTGGTGCTGTTCACCTACGTGTTCGGCGGCTCCATGAAGGTCGGCGGCAGCACCGACCCCAACACGTACAAGGAATTCCTGATGGCGGGCATCTTCGCCCAGACCGTCACCTTCGCCACGGCGGGCGCCGGCGCGGGCATCGCCGACGACATGAACAAGGGCCTCATCGACCGCTTCCGGTCACTGCCCATGTCGCGCGGCGCGGTCCTCACCGGACGCACCCTCGCCGACCTGGTGCAGACGATGCTGACCGTCGTCGTGCTGGCCGTCGTCGCCCTGATCGTCGGATGGCGCGTCCACGAGGGCATCCCCAAGATGCTCGGCGCCTTCGGGCTGCTGCTCCTGCTGGGCTACGCCTTCTCCTGGATCGGCGCGCTGATCGGCCTGTCGGTCCGCACCCCGGAGGCGGCCACCTCCGGCGGTCTGATCTGGCTGTTCCCCGTGACGTTCATTTCCAACGCGTTCGCGGACACCACCAACATGACGCCCTGGCTGCGCCACATCGCCGAATGGAACCCGTTCAGCGCCACGGTGCAGGCCTGCCGGCAGCTGTTCGGCAACCCGGGTGTCTCGCAGTCCAGCGCCTGGCCGATGCAGCACGCCGTGTGGGCGTCGCTGCTCTGGTCCGTCCTGATCCTCGTGGTGTTCCGCACCCTGGCGGTGCGCAAGTACCGCTCCGCGACCGCCTGACCCGGACGACCGCCTGACCTGACCCGTAACGCAGAACGGGCTCCCCGCCGTACCCACGGCGGGGAGCCCGTTCTGCGGTGTCCCGGAAGGTGTGTCCCGGAAGGTCAGCCGCGGTGCGGCTTGACCGAGAGGATCTTCACGGAGGACTTCTTGCCGTTCGGCAGCTCGTAGACGGCGTCCTCGCCGGCCTTCTTGCCGCTCACGCCCTTGCCCAGCGGGGACTGCGGCGAGTACGTCTCCAGGGTGTCGCTCACGTACTCACGCGAGCCCACCAGGAAGGTCATGGTGTCGTCCGGGTCGCCGTCGAAGGCGATCGTCACGACCATGCCGGGCGCGACCACGCCGGTGTCGGCCGGCGCCTCGCCGACCTTGGCACGCTCCAGCAGCTGGGTCAGCTGGCGGACCCGCAGCTCCTGCTTGCCCTGATCCTCGCGCGCCGCGTGGTAGCCGGCGTTCTCCTTTAGGTCGCCCTCCTGGCGGGCTTCCTCGATCTTGGCGATGATCAGAGCGCGTGCCGGACCCGACAGGTACTCCAGCTCGGCCTTCAGCTGGTCGTACGCCTCCTGGGTCAGCCAGGTGACGCTCTCGCTGGTCTGGCTGGTCTGGGTCACTGGTGCTCCTCGTAGGTACTGCGTGGGACTGCGTCGAGTGCCTTGCCATCGCGTGGCCGGGCGAAACCTGGAGCTTAACAATTCCGGCACCCACACGGGAGCGGGAAATCGTCAGTGTGTCGTCGTGGCAGGTCAGCCCTGGTCCGCCGGCTTGCAGCCGAGCAGCTCAGCGGTCTCCCCGCGGTGGGTGGTCCGCATGGTGACCACGGTATCGACCTGCTTCTTGCGGTCGCGCATGGTCACGTCCATGCGTCCCACCTCAGTGTGGTCCTTGTCCACCGAGCGCAGCGTGCACACGGCGACCGTTCCGGCGTCCTTACGGACCTCCAGATGGATTTCCACGGCCTGGTCCGAGACGGCCCGGGACTTGATGACCTCGCCGCTCACGTCCGTGCCCGCGACCGAGTGCCAGCCGAACCAGCCGACCCCGCCCAGTGCCAGCACGCCCAGCACCAGGCCGATGATCTTCAGTCGCCGGTCGGCCCGCGCATCGGCGCCGCGTCCGTAGCGCCCTTCGGGCAGCCCCTCGCGCACCGCAGCCATGATCGTTCCTTCCGGTGGGGGCCATGGAATTAATTGCCCCCTCGCTTCGGTCACTATAGGAGGCGCCCTTTACATGGAACGAGGGGGCTACTACCGATGACTAGAGGATCCAGCCTTGACTGAGCAGCTGCGACTGATGGCCGTCCACGCCCACCCTGACGACGAGTCGAGCAAGGGCGCGGCCACCATGGCCAAGTACGTGTCCGAGGGGGTGGACGTACTGGTCGCCACCTGCACCGGCGGAGAACGCGGCTCGGTGCTCAACCCCAAGCTCCAGGGTGACCCTTATATCGAGGAGCACATCCACGAGGTCCGCGCCAAGGAGATGGACGAGGCCCGCGAGATCCTGGGCGTCAAGCAGTCCTGGCTCGGCTTCGTCGACTCCGGCCTTCCCGAGGGCGACCCGCTGCCCCCGCTGCCCGACGGCTGTTTCGCCGTGCAGGACGTCGAGGAGGCAGCCGGCGCCCTGGTGAAGCTGATCCGTGAGTTCAAGCCGCAGGTGATCACCACCTACGACGAGAACGGCGGCTACCCGCACCCCGACCACATCATGACCCACAAGATCTCCATGATCGCCTTCGAGGCGGCGGGCGACCCGGAGCGCTACCCCGAGGCCGGCGAGCCGTGGACGCCGCAGAAGCTCTACTACAACCAGGGCTTCAACAAGGCACGCACCGTCGCCATGCACGAGGCGCTGCTCTCCCGCGGCCTGGAGTCGCCGTACGCGGAGTGGCTGGAGCGCTGGAAGCAGTTCGACCGCCCCGAGCGGCAGATCAGCACCCATGTGCCCTGCGCCGACTTCTTCGAGATCCGTGACAAGGCGCTGCTCGCGCACGCCACCCAGATCGACCCGGACGGCGCCTGGTTCCACGTTCCCATGGAGATCCAGCAGGAGGTCTGGCCGACCGAGGACTACGAGCTCGCCAAGTCGCTCGTGGACACCTCACTGCCCGAGGACGACCTCTTCGCGGGCATCCGCACCGCCTAGCGCACAATGGGTACCGTGATTGCCTCCCACGCACTGACCCAGTACGTCCCGCTCGCCGCTCAGGAGCTGGACAACAACAAGGTGACGCCCGGTCTCATCGGCTTTGTGATCTTCGCGGCGATCGCGCTGTCGCTGTGGGCGCTGATGAAGAACATGGGCAAGCAGTTCAAGAAGATCGACTTCGAGGAGGCCCCGGACCCCGCTGCGGCGGCCCCGAAGCCGTCACGGGGTCTGCGGGCACACCGGGAGGCGCAGGCCGCCGCCCGGGCCTCCCAGGACAACCCGGCTTCGTAACGCGCCCAGGCGTCCCAGGACCACCAGGCTTCGTCACGCGCCCGGGCGCCGGCCGGGCCGGCCGCACACCGGCCCGGCGGGCGCTCCTGCCTGCGGCCCTCAGGGCGCCGCCGGCAGCAGGTCCATGACCATGCGCGCGGAGCGCCGCGGCATCATGCCCAGCCGCCACGCCTCCCAGCTGCCGCCGTGGGTGGCCGTACCGCGCTCCAGCAGGACGGTGTAGGCCTCGGCGTACTCCTCCAGATCCGGGTCCCGGCCCGGGTAGTGCGCGGCCAGCAGGGCGCGCAGCGTGTCGGCGGCCTGCCCGGCGCCGTCGTCGGACAGCAGGGGCTGGACGGTGCAGCGGAGGAACACCGCCCAGTCCTGGCCGCGCCGGTCGCCGAGGCCGTGGAAGAGCTCGCGGGCCTCGTCCAGCAGCGTGAGGGCCTCGACGAAACGGTTGTTCCCGGCGTCGATCACGGCGAGCTCCAGGCAGGACCAGGCCTCGCCGTGCTCGACGCCGATCCGCCGGAAGTCCTGCCGGGCGTCCTGGAGCAGCTGGCGGGCGAAGCCGCTGTTGCGGAGGTTGCCGGTGCGGACGGCCCGCTGGTCGCGGGTGACCCGGGCCGAGTGGTGGCGGGCGCAGGCCAGCCCGTACACGTCCCGTATCCGGCTGAACATGGAACGGGCCCGCTCCAGGGTGCGCAGCGCCTGGTCGCCGTTGCCGGACTCCTCCAGCGCGTGCCCCAGGTAGTACAGCGTCCAGGCCTCGCCGCGGGCGTCCTCGCAGGCCCGGTGGCGGACGAGTGCCTCGTCCAGTTCGCGGGCGGCCTCCTGGGCGTTGCCGCGCTGGAGGGTGGCGCGGGCGAGCTGGGTGCGGGTCCACGCGGCGCCGCGCGGGTCGCGGGTCAGCGCGTAGCACTGGCCGGCGCTGCGCAGCTCGGCCTCGCCCTCGTCGACCGCGCCGAGCCGCAGATGGACCTGCCCGAGCTGGAGGTGGGCCCAGGCCTGCCCGCTGACGCTCTCGTTCTGCCGGTGCAGTTCGAGGGATTCCAGGAGCAGCGGCAGGGCCTTGCCGAGCTGGCCCATGTCGCGCAGCACGGCCGCCAGCGCGTGCTGCGTCCACGCCCGGTCCTCGCCGAGCTCCGGTGCGGCCTGCAGCTCCAGGGCCTCGCGGAGCTTGCTCTCCGCCTCCCGCAGGCTGCCCTGGTGGTGCAGGGTGATGCCGAGGCTGCCGAGCGCGCGGGCGGCGCCCGCCGGGTGCTGCGCCTCGAAGTACAGGTCGACGACGGAGCTGAGGGTGGAACGCGCCTTGTCGAGTTCGCCGAGCTGCCGGGCCGCGATGCCGGTGCGCCACTGCACCGACCGCACCAGGATGTTCTGCTCCTCGTCCGGGGCGGCCTTGGACGCCTGCGCCAGCTCGCTGATCTCCCCGAGCCGGTACAGGTCGCCGCGCAGCAGGCAGTAGTCGCACAGCGCGCCGAGCAGGGCCTGGACGACGGTGCGGTCCACGCCCTCGGCGTGCCGCAGCGCGGCGGTGATGAAGCTCGACTCGTCGTCGAGCCAGCGCAGCGCCATTTCGAGCGAGGCGAAGCCGTGTGCGCCGAAGCGCCCGGCCCGGGTGGACGTCTTGCCCTCGACGAGGCGGATCACGGCGTTGGCCAGCTCGGCGTAGCTGCGGATCAGCCGCTCATGGGCGGCGGCGCGCTCGGCCGGGTCCTCCTCGTCGAGCAGCCGCGCGTGCGCGAAGCGGCGTACGAGGTCGTGCGGCCGGTAGCGGCTGCCGCGGATGTGCTCGATCAGTCCGGCCCGCGCCAGCTCCTCCAGCCGGCGGCCGGCCTCCTGCTCGTCGGTGGCCAGCAGTGCGGCGGCGGCCGCCGCGCCGAAGCTGGCCCGCCCGGCGAGCGCGAGCCGGCGCAGCAGCCGCCGGGACGGCTCGGGCTGGTCGTGGTAGCGCAGCGCGAGGATCCGCTCGACGGCCTCCTGCGGGCCGTAGGCCTCCAGGTCGGCGGCGAGTCCGGCGGCCGTGCCGTGCTCCTGCAGCGCCGCGCCGGCTATCCGCAGCGCGATCGGCAGACCGTCGCACAGGCCGCGCAGCCGCTCGGACTCCACCGAGGTGGGCTCGGGCGCCTTCGCGGTCCTGGCCAGCTCGCCCAGCAGCTCATGGGTGTCGGCGGCGCCGAGCGGGCCGACGGGCAGGCTGTGCACCCACGCGTTGGGCAGGTCCAGGGAGAGCGGCTCGCGGGCGGTGACCAGCACCAGCGCCTCGGACCGCTCGGGGACCAGCATCCGCACCTGTTCGGCGTCGGAGGCGTCGTCGAGCACGATCGTCACCGGCGTGCCCGTCAGATGCTTCTGGTACTGGTCGGCGAGCCGCCGCAGATGCTGCTCGTGGTTGGGGCGCTCCCGGAACAGCAGCTGCTCGCGGGGCGCGCCGAGCCGGTTGAGCAGGTGCAGCAGCGCGTCCCGGGTCGGCAGCGGGCGTTCGTCCAGGGCCCCGCCGCGCAGGTCCACCACGCACGAGCCGCGGAACTGGTCGCGCAGCTGGCGGGCGGCGCGCACCGCGAGGGTGGTCGCCCCGGCGCCGGCCGGTCCGTGCAGGACGACGACGGTCGGCTTGCTCTCCGTGGACACCCGGGCCTGGTGCACCCACTGCGCGATCTGCGCGACCTGCTTGCGGCGCCCGGCGAAC
The DNA here is from genome assembly GCF_027158125.1 of Streptomyces sp. H39-C1. NCBI lineage: Bacteria > Bacillati > Actinomycetota > Actinomycetes > Kitasatosporales > Streptomycetaceae > Streptomyces > Streptomyces sp. H39-C1. The sequence continues at coordinate 16,662 of NZ_JAPVLS010000053.1, read as the reverse complement.
GGGCCGTCCGCGGAGGGCAGTTGGCCGAACGACTGCTCCAGCACGGCCCGGGTCCTGGCTGCGGCGCTGCGGTCGGTGCGGCGCGGCGCCGGAACCTGGTGCCGGCCGTTGGCCGTGGCGGGGGAGGCGGCCCGGGAGGAGGCGGACTCCGCCGTCGCCCGGCTCCGGTGCTGTTCGAGGAAGGGCCGGATGCCGCGCTGCTCCACCGCGTCCAGCCAGCGCAGCCGGTACGGGGCCGGGTCGTCGGCCGCCGCGGGGGAGTCGGGAAGGGGCGTGGCCGTGCCTCTGAGTCCGACGGCCACCGCTCCGACCGCCCCGGCGGCCAGCCCGGTGGTGAGGGACGCCCCGGCCGACAGGTTCTGGCCGATGACGTCCACCGCGAACGCCGTCACCCCGACCGCGCCCGCGGTGATCGCGGCGGTGGTCACCGTCCCGCGCGGGAACCGCCCGGCGAACCCCGGCTGCCCGGCGGGCCCGTCACCGGTGGCGCGCAGATACAGCGCGTACTCCCCGGCGGCCTGCGCCATGATCTCGTCCAGCGAGGCCAGCGCCCGCTGCAGCAGCCGCTCCGCGTCCGCCGGCGTACTGCCGCGTGCCTCCTCGACCACGGCCAGCTTCAGCCGGCTCTCGACCTCCGCCCGGTCCCTCCCGGACGGTTTCGCCGGCTCTGGCGCTTCTTTCAAGGTGCTCCCCTTCGCGGTCACTCACCCGTCACCGGCGTCCTCCGGTGGGTCTCGCGGGGCGGAGCCGGGCAGGAGGTGGATACCCGGCCGATCCACTCAGCCGCTCCACCTCTCCTTACCTCGGGTGGCGGGCCGACAACCCTGTTCCCGTGTGCGGGCGCGGGAGTTGGCGAGCCGTCAGCGGTGACCCGGGCCGGGCGGCAGCCGTGCTGCGCCGGGTGTCTCTCCCCAGCTCAGAACCTGCTCAACCGCTGCTCACTTGGGTTCGCGACCGTCCGGCCGGGGCCGCGGCGGTGTTTGACTGCGCAGGTGTCGAGCGAGAGGGGCGGACCCCGCCATGGCTGACCAGCCTTCTGTGAGCGTCGGCGGTGGTCGCTGGCCGAGTCCGGGGGCTCCCCGCCGGCCCCCGGCGACTCGCCGGCCGGCGCGGGCATCGTGGACGGCGCCACGCTCTACCTGCGCGACCACCGGGACGGCGAGTGGGGCGAGCTGACCGTCACCGACCTGGACGAACAGGTCACCGCGGCACGTGAGCACGGCGGTGTGTGGAGCGCCCGGCTGCGCGCGCAGGCGGTGCTGGGGGCAGGCCTGCTGGTGACCGTCGTCGCCGCCGGGTGGCTCGGGGCGCGCCGGTCGGCCGGTCCCGCCGTGCCGCTCTTCGTCTTCGCCGCGCTCGCGTCGGCGCTGCTCGCCTGGTACGCGACCCGCAAGAACTGGCCGCTGCCGGGCGCGGTCCGCCAGCTCCTGGCGCTGTCGGCCTGCCCGCTGCCGGCCTGCGCCGGACTGGGCGCACCGCTGCACGGGCCGGTGGCCACAGAGCCTGATGCCGTGCGCACCGGCCCTCCCGTGGCCCTATGGCCCTGACATCGCCTCAACCCGGCCTGAACTGAGGTTTCTTCACTCACACAGTTGGGTGCGCCGCCGGCGGAAGCAGGGATTCCGCGAGTGGTCAGGAGCACGGAGCCGGGCAGGAATCCGTCATGGTTGCGTAAGTATTGTTCACGGGCTCCGGATCAACAGGGCCTGGCGTGAGGGCCGGCGCGCCAGGCGTCGGACGGTCCGGGATTTCGTGCCGCGCCACCGGTGGCCCCGCGTGGCAGAGTGGGTGCCGTGAACCGACTCGGCACCGCGACATCGCCCTACCTCCTGCAGCACGCCGACAACCCCGTGGACTGGTGGCCGTGGGGCGCGGAGGCGTTCGCCGAGGCCCGTGAGCGCGGGGTACCGCTGCTGCTCAGCGTCGGTTACAGCAGTTGTCACTGGTGCCATGTGATGGCGCACGAGTCGTTCGAGGACGAGACGGTCGCGGCGTACCTCAACGAGCACTTCGTGCCGGTGAAGGTGGACCGCGAGGAGCGGCCGGACGTCGACGCCGTCTACATGGAGGCGGTGCAGGCGGCGACCGGGCAGGGCGGCTGGCCCATGACGGTGTTTTTGACCCCCGACGCCGAGCCGTTCTACTTCGGCACTTACTTCCCGCCCGAGCCGCGCCACGGCATGGCCTCGTTCCAGCAGGTGCTGGAAGGCGTGCACGCGGCCTGGCGGGACCGCCGGGACGAGGTGGACGAGGTCGCCGCGCGGATCGTCAAGGACCTCGGCGAGCGGCAGAGCGCCTACGGGGCGTCGGTGACACCCGGCGCGAAGGAGCTGGACGCCGCGCTGGCCGGTCTGGTCCGGGAGTACGACGCCGACAACGGCGGCTTCGGCGGGGCGCCGAAGTTCCCGCCGTCCATGGCCGTGGAGTTCCTGCTCCGCCACCACGCCCGCACCGGCTCCGAGGACGCCCTGCGGATGGCGGCCGACAGCTGCGAGGCGATGGCCCGCGGCGGCATCTACGACCAACTGGGCGGCGGCTTCGCCCGGTACGCGGTCGACCGCACCTGGACCGTGCCGCACTTCGAGAAGATGCTCTACGACAACGCGCTGCTGTGCCGCGTCTACGCGCACCTGTGGCGCTCCACCGGCTCGGAGCTCGCGCGCCGCGTCGCGCTGGAGACCGCCGACTTCATGGTGCGCGAACTGCGCACGCACGAAGGCGGGTTCGCGTCCGCCCTCGATGCCGACAGTGATCGCGCGGACGGGACGCACGCCGAGGGGGCGTTCTACGCCTGGACGCCCGCGGAGCTGCGCGAGGCGCTCGGCGAGCAGGACGCGGCGTTCGCCGCCGCGCACTTCGGCGTGACGCCGGAGGGCACCTTCGAGGAGGGCGCCTCCGTACTGCAACTGGCGGCGGACGGTGCGCCCGGCGACGCGGACCGTGTCGCGTCGGTCCGCGAGCGGCTGCTGGCGGCGCGCGAGGAGCGGCCGCGGCCCGGCCGTGACGACAAGGTCGTCGCCGCTTGGAACGGCCTGGCCATCGCGGCGCTCGCCGAGACCGGCGCCTACTTCGACCGCCCGGACCTGGTCAGGGCCGCCCTGGACGCGGCCGACGTGCTGGTGCGGGTCCACATGGACAACTCCGGCCGCCTCGCCCGCACGTCACGCGACGGCGTCGCCGGTGACAACTCCGGGGTGCTGGAGGACTACGCGGATGTCGCCGAGGGCTTCCTCGCGCTCGCCGCGGTCACCGCCGAGGGCGTCTGGCTGGACTTCGCCGGGCTGTTCCTCGACTCGGTGCTGCACCACTTCACCGCCCCCGACGGAACGCTCTACGACACCGCCGACGACGCCGAGGCGCTCATCCGCCGTCCCCAGGACCCCACCGACAACGCCACCCCGTCCGGCTGGACGGCCGCCGCCGGGGCGCTGCTGTCGTATGCCGCCCACACCGGGTCGAGCGCCCACCGCGAGGCCGCGGAGCGCGCCCTGGGCGTCGTGGGGGCGCTGGCGCCGCGGGCGCCGCGCTTCATCGGCTGGGGGCTCGCCGTCGCCGAGGCGGCCCTGGACGGCCCCCGCGAGATCGCCGTGGTCGGAGCGCCCGACGATCCGGCCACCGCCGCCCTGCACCGGACGGCACTGCTGGCCACCGCCCCCGGCGCCGTGGTGGCGCCCGGCGCGCCCGGCAGCGACGAGTTCCCCCTGCTGCACGAGCGCCCGCTCGTCGGGGACCGCCCGGCCGCCTACGTCTGCCGGCACTTCGTGTGCGCCGCCCCGACCACCGATCCGGCCGCACTGGCCGCGTCGGTGGGAAACACGCCCGGAGCGTGAGACCGCCTAGAGGGTGAGGCCGCGCTCCAGCACGTCCAGGGTGCGTTCGACGACGTCCAGGAGTTCGCCCTGCTGGTCGTGCTCGCCCCAGTGCATGGTGGCCTCCTGGAAGGCGCCGAGCACCGCCCCGGTGAAGATCCGCAGTTCCAGGTCGTCCACCGGGCGGCCGGTGCGCTCGGCGAGGACGCCGGCGAGGATCCGGCCGGTCGCCGACATGCTCTCCATGGAGCGGGCGCGGACGGCCGGCACGTCCCGCAGCAGCCGGGCCCGCGCGCTGAGGTCCGCCCGTTCCTGCGGGTCCTCGCAGATGGCGCGCAGCGATTCCAGGAAGGCGTGCCGGATCGCCCGGAGCGGGGACTCGTCGGCCGGCCGGGCCCGGATCGCGGCCTCGATCAGCGGGTCGTACTCGTCCGTGAGGACGATGTCCTCCTTGGTGGGGAAGTACCGGAAGACGGTGCTGGGGGAGACGTCGGCGGCTTCGGCGATCCGGTCGACGGGCGTGGCGTCGTAGCCCTGCTCGTCGAAGAGCCGGTACGCGGCCCTGCGGATCGCCTGGCGGGTCTGGATCTTCTTCCGCTCCCGCAGGCCGATCTTCGGCGTGCCGGCGGGAGCGCCGGAGGGGGCGGTGGTCGGGGCGGCCGTCGTACGTGCGGACATGCCCGTCATTGTCCGGCATCGGCGGGCAGCGCGGCCACCGGCGGTACGGCCCCGGATGTGTTTCCGGCCTTGGCGCCCGCCCCGGCACTCGACTCGGCACCCGTCTCGGCGCCCGTCTCGGAAAGCGCCTCGCCGTCCGTTCCGGTTCCGGACCCGGTGGTGGCGTCGGCACCGGTCCTGGGGAGCAGTGTCGCGGTGAGCAGCGCCGCCACGAGGGCGGTGAGGCCGCAGACCAGCAGGACCGTCGTCATGCCGTGCACGTACGCGGCGTCCGCCGCGGCCGCGAGGCGGGTGTCGCCGAGCCTGCCGGCCACCACGTGGGCCGCGACCACGGAGTCGGCGGCGGCGTGCGGCGCCCCCGCGGGCAGCCGGTCGGCGTAGGCGCCGACCAGCAGCGAGCCGAGCAGCGCGATCCCGATCGCGGCGCCCACCTGCCGTACGGTGCTCAGCAGTCCCGAGCCGCTGCCCGCCCGGTCCGCGGGCAGTGCGCTGAGCGCCGCCGTCATGGCGGGGACCACCGCGAAGCCGAAGCCGAATCCCACGATGGACAGCCACAGGGCGGTGAAGCCGTAGCCGGTTTCGACGGTGGTGCGGCTGCCGAGGAACGCCGCGAAGGCGAGCACCACCAGGCCGCCGCTGATCACCGCGCGGGCGCCGAACCGCTGGATGAGGGGCGCGCTGCCCTTGGCGGCGAACATCACGCCGCCCATCATCGGCAGCAGCCGCAGGCCGGTGCCGAAGGCGTCGTTGCCGAGCACCGCCGTCAGATACGGCGGGAGGACGAACATCAGCCCGGAGAAGATGAACATGCCCAGGGTCGCGGCGAGCATGTTGAGCAGGAACGGGCGGTGGCCGAGCAGCGTCATGTCCAGCATGGGCCGGACCATCCGGCGTTCGCGCAGGACGAGGGTCGCGATCAGCACGGCGGCCCCGGCGAGCATCCCCACCACGACCGGGTCGGACCAGCCGCGGGCGGGCGCCTCGATGATCCCGTAGATCAGTGCGCCGAGACCGGCCGCGGTGAGCGCGGTGGAGACCGCGTCGACCCTGGGCGACGCCGGGTCGCGGGTCTCGGGCAGCAGGAAGACACAGGCGATGATCCCGAGGGCGGCCATCGGGACGTTGATCAGGAAGACCGAGCCCCACCAGAAGTGGTTGAGCAGGAAGCCGCCGATGATCGGGCCGAGCGGCATCCCGAGCGCGGAGGCGGCGGTCACGATGCCGACCGCCTTGGTGCGCTCCTGGGGCGCGAAGAGCGACGGCAGGACGGCGAGGGCGAGCGGCATCACCAGCGCGCCGCCGATGCCCATGACCGCACGGGCGGCGATGACCGGTTCGACGCTGGTGGCCAGCGAGCCGACGAGCGAGCCGACGAGGAAGATCCCGAGGCCCGTCACCAGCATCCGGCGGCGGCCGAAGCGGTCGCCGAGCAGCCCGGCGGGGAGCATCAGGGCGGCGAAGACGACGACATAGGCGTCCGCCAGCCACTGCTGCTCGCCGGTGGTGGCGCCGAGCTGGCCGGCCATCGTCGGCAGCGCCACGTTCAGGATCGTCATGTCGAAGCCGAGCACGAGCATGCTCGCGACCATGGCGCCGAGCGCCCACCAGCGCCTGGGGTCGAGCTGTGCGGTCATGACACTCCTCCGTCAAATCTTTAAGAGTTGCTATCAAGTGACAGTAACTCGCAAAAGATGGGGCCTGTCAATATTCAGATGTGCGCGCCACCGTGCACCGGGTACGCAGAGCCGTACGCAGGACCGGGTATGCAGAGCCGTACACAGGACCGGGTGCGCAGAACCGGGTACGCAAAGGCGCCCGCGACCGGATCGGTCGCGGGCGCCTGACGTGAGTCTGGGGCGGGCCGTTGGGCGGTGCCTTGAGCGGGGCATGAGCCGGAGTCCAGGACCCCGCCCCGGTTATGCGTGCTGGTACGCGACCAGCGAGATCCCGACGTAGTGGATGACGAAGGCCGCCAGCGTCAGGGAGTGGAACACCTCGTGGAAGCCGAACCAGCGAGGTGACGGATTGGGCCGCTTGAGGCCGTAGATGACGCCGCCCGCGCTGTACAGCAGACCGCCGACGACCACCAGGACCAGCACCGCGATACCGCCGGTGCGCAGGAAGTCCGGGAGGAAGAAGACCGCCGCCCAGCCGAGCGCGATGTAGCAGGGGGTGTAGAGCCAGCGCGGCGCGCCGACCCAGAAGACGCGGAAGGCGATGCCGGCCAGCGCGCCCGCCCAGACGAACCACAGCAGCGGGGTCGCCTTGCTCGACGGGAGCAGCAGGATCGCGAGGGGCGTGTAGCTGCCCGCGATGATCAGGAAGATGTTGGAGTGGTCCAGGCGACGCAGGATCGCCTCGCCTCGCGGGCCCCAGTTGCCTCGGTGGTAGAGGCCGCTCACGCCGAACAACGCGCAGGCGGTGACGGTGAACACGGCGCACGCGATGCGACCCCGAGTGCTCTCCGCGAAAGCGGTCAGCACCACTCCCGCGATCAGTACCGCGGGGAACATTGCGGCATGAATCCACCCTCTGAGGAGGGGCTTCAGCGGTACGGGCGGGTCGAGCTCTTCTACGGCTTGAGACACAGCGGAAGTCTCCTCGACGAGGTCCATAGCGTCAATGCTACCTACGGGGCCGTAGGTTACGGCACCGTAGGTATGGCAGGTGGAAGTGGCGATGCTCACCCTTCGCGCCCTGGACAGATCGGGTTTTCTCCCCCGACACTCATATGAGTGAGGTCGGCACCGGATGAGCGGCCACGTGGCGTCCGGGTCGCAGCCCCCAAGGGGCCGAGGTAGTTCCACCATGCGGACAGCAGGACTAGAGTCCGCAAAACCCTCAAATCTGACGCCGAATCTGTGCAAATTCGGCGGGACGGAGCGATCGTGGCGCGCGAAATTGCGGCTCCCACCAATCACAAGGACCTGATCGCCTGGGTCGGCGAGATCGCCGAAATCACCCAGCCGGACGAGATCGTGTGGTGCGACGGCTCGGAGGCCGAGTACCAGCGCCTCTGTGACGACCTCGTGGCGAACGGCACCTTCAAGCAGCTCGACCCCAACAAGCGCCCGAACTCCTACTACGCCGCCTCCGACCCCACCGACGTGGCCCGGGTCGAGGACCGTACGTTCATCTGCTCCGAGCGTGAGCAGGACGCCGGCCCCACCAACCGCTGGAAAGCCCCCGCGGAGATGCACGAGATCTTCTCGGGCGAGCAGGGCCTGTTCCGCGGCTCCATGCGCGGCCGCACCATGTACGTCGTCCCGTTCTGCATGGGCCCGGTCGGCTCCCCGCTCTCCGCCAACGGCGTCGAGATCACCGACTCCGCGTACGTCGCCGTCGCCATGCGCACCATGACCCGCATGGGCAAGGCCGTCCTGGACGACCTCGGCGAGGACGGCTTCTTCGTCAAGGCCGTGCACTCCGTCGGCGCGCCGCTCGCCGAGGGCCAGGCCGACGTGCCGTGGCCGTGCAGCACCACCAAGTACATCTCGCACTTCCCCGAGACTCGCGAGATCTGGTCCTATGGCTCCGGCTACGGCGGCAACGCCCTGCTCGGCAAGAAGTGCTACGCGCTGCGCATCGCCTCCGTCATGGCCCGCGACGAGGGCTGGCTCGCCGAGCACATGCTGATCCTCAAGCTGACCCCGCCGACCGGCGAGGCCAAGTACATCGCGGCCGCGTTCCCCTCCGCCTGCGGCAAGACCAACCTCGCGATGCTGCAGCCGACCATCCCGGGCTGGACCGTCGAGACCGTCGGTGACGACATCGCCTGGATGCGCTTCGGCGAGGACGGCCAGCTCTACGCGATCAACCCCGAGGCCGGCTTCTTCGGCGTCGCGCCCGGCACCGGCGACGACACCAACGCCAACGCCATGAAGACCATGTACGCCAACACGGTCTTCACCAACGTCGCCCTGACCGACGACGGCGACGTCTGGTGGGAGGGCATGACGGACGAGCCGCCGGCCCACCTCATCGACTGGAAGGGCAACGACTGGACGCCGGAGTCCGGCACCCCGGCCGCGCACCCCAACGCCCGGTTCGCCGTCCCGGCCTCGCAGTGCCCGACCATCGCGCCCGAGTGGGAGGACCCCAAGGGCGTGCCGATCTCCGCGATCCTCTTCGGCGGCCGCCGCGCCAGCGCGGTGCCGCTCGTCACGGAGTCCTTCGACTGGCAGCACGGCGTCTTCATCGGCTCCAACATCGCCTCGGAGAAGACCGCCGCCGCCGAGGGCAAGGTCGGCGAGCTGCGCCGCGACCCGTTCGCGATGCTGCCGTTCTGCGGCTACAACATGGGCGACTACTTCGGCCACTGGATCAAGATCGGCCAGCAGGCCGACGCCGCCAAGCTGCCGAAGATCTACTACGTCAACTGGTTCCGCAAGGACGCCGGCGGCCGCTTCGTGTGGCCGGGCTTCGGCGAGAACAGCCGGGTCCTGAAGTGGATCGTCGAGCGCCTCAACGGTGAGGGCGAGGGCGTCGAGACGCCCATCGGCATCCTCCCGGCCGCGGGCGCGCTCGACACCGAGGGGCTCGACATCTCGCAGGAGGACCTGGACCTGCTGCTCTCCGTCGACCTCGACGTGTGGCGCGACGAGGCCGGCCTGATCCCCGCCCACCTCGAGACCTTCGGCGACCACACGCCGAAGGAACTGTGGGACGAGTACCGCGCACTGGTCGCCCGCCTCGGCTGACCCCCCCGCCTCCGGCGCGGATCCCCTCTCACGGGGGTCCCGCCGGGCTCGGAAAACCTGAACTCGGGCGGCCCTCCCGCATGTGCGATGCGGGAGGCTGCCCGGTGGCGCGGCGCGCCCGACCGGTAGGCACCCCGACCAAGACCGTCTGCCGGACGGACCGATGCCAACCCTCACGCCGAGGGCCCGGTCACGACTCACGTCGTGACCGGGCCCTCGGGTGTTTTCCGGCGGGGCAGGCGAGCAGCCGGAGGTTGTGCCGGCCGCGGCCGGCACAACCTCCGCCGGCGCGAGCGTTACGGCTGGCTGTAGCCGTCCAGGAAGCGGGCGATGCGCGCGCACGCCTCCGTCAGGTCGTCGGCGTACGGCAGGGTCACGATGCGGAAGTGGTCCGGCTCGTGCCAGTTGAAGCCGGTGCCGTGCACGACCATGATCTTCTCGGCGCGCAGCAGATCGAGGACCATCTGCCGGTCGTCCTTGATCTTGTAGACGTTCGGGTCCAGCCGGGGGAAGAGGTAGAGCGCCCCCTTCGGCTTGACGCAGGTGACGCCCGGGATCTGGGTGAGCGCGGCATGCGCGGCGTCGCGCTGCGCGAGCAGCCGGCCGCCGGGCAGGACGAGGCTGTTGATCGACTGGTGGCCGCCGAGCGCGGTGGCGATCGCGTGCTGGGCCGGCATGTTGGCGCACAGCCGCATGTTGGCCAGGATCGTCAGACCCTCGATGTAGCTGGAGGCGTGCGACTTGGGACCGCACACCGCCATCCAGCCGCTGCGGTACCCCGCCACCCGGTACGCCTTCGACAGCCCGTTGAACGTCAGCGTCAGCAGGTCGGGGGCGATGGCCGAGGTCGGGGTGTGGGTGGCGCCGTCGTACAGGATCTTGTCGTAGATCTCGTCGGAGCAGACGATCAGCTTGTGGCGGCGGGCGATGTCCGTGAGGCCGCGCAGCATCTCGTCGTCGTACACCGCACCCGTCGGGTTGTTCGGGTTGATGATGACGAGGGCCTTGGTGCGGTCGGTGACCTTGCGCTCGATGTCGGCGAGGTCCGGCATCCAGTCGGCCTGCTCGTCGCAGCGGTAGTGCACCGCGGTGCCGCCGGCCAGCGAGACCGAAGCCGTCCACAGCGGATAGTCGGGCGCCGGGACCAGCACTTCGTCGCCGTCGTCGAGCAGCGCCTGCATCGACATCTGGATGAGCTCGGAGACGCCGTTGCCGAGGTAGACGTCGTCGACATCCAGCGGGATGCCCTTCGTCTGGTAGTGCTGCATCACCGCCCGGCGCGCCGAGAGCAGGCCCTTCGCGTCGCCGTAGCCGTGCGCGTCGCCCAGGGTGCGCAGCATGTCCTCAAGGATTTCGGGCGGGCACTCGAAACCGAAGGGCGCCGGATTGCCGGTGTTGAGCTTGAGGATGCGGTGGCCCGCCGCCTCGAGCCGCATCGCCTCTTCGAGGACCGGGCCCCGGATCTCGTAACAGACATTCGCGAGCTTCGTGGACTGGATCACCTGCTGCATGCCCGTCACCTTACGGGCGCGTACGGCTGCCCGCCCGGTGTTTTTCGCCACGTCGGGACGGCCGGAGCCCGCGCTGCCACACTGACACGGTGGCGTCGCCCTACTCTCCGCACTCCTCATCGCTGCCGTACTCCCTCCTCAACGACGAGCCGGTGTCCGCCACCGGACGCGATCTGCTCGGTGAGAGACGGGTCGCGGAACAACTGGCCGGACTGCTCGTTTGAGCCGACGGGAGGTACACCGGGCCGGTGGTCTTCTTCACCGGACGGGTCACTCTCGCGGGGCGCTCGCGGGCGTCGGCGCTGGGCGCCCTGGCGATCACGGCCGACTTCGAGGACGTCCGCGTCCTCCTGCACCGGCTCAGCCGGGAACGGACCGGCCGATCCCGCTGAAAGCGCCCGTCACCGCGCCCGCGCCGGCTCCCGCCGCACCGAGCGGCCCGCCAGCACATCCGTGCGCCGCCCGTCCTCGATGACGAAGCGGCCGTCGATGAGGACGTGCGGGATGCCCGTCGGGAGGACGCGGGGGGCGTCGAAGGTGGAGCCGGCGGCCACCGTCGCCGGGTCGAAGAGCGTCAGGTCCGCGCGGTAGCCCTCGCGGACCAGGCCCCGGTCGGGCAGTCGCAGCCGGGCGGCGGGGCGGGAGGTGAGGTGGGCGACGCACTCCTCCAGGGTCAGGATGCCGAGCTCGCGCACGTACTTCCCCAGGTATTCGGGGAAGGTCCCGTACGCACGAGGGTGCGGTTTGTAGCCCATCAGGATGCCGTCGCTGCCGCCGGTGTGGACCCGGTGCCGCATGATCGCCCGGACGTTCTCCTCGTGGCCGACGTGCTGCAGGATCGTCGATCCCAGCCGGTCGTTGATCAGCAGGCGCCGGGCCGTCACGAACGGCTCCTCGCCGCGTTCGGCCGCGCTGCGCGCGATGGTCCTGCCGACGCAGCCCGCGAGTCCGGGATCGCTCACCCCGGAGATCTCGATCGTCGACCAGTCCATCGGCACGCCATGGCAGCCGTCCGCCCCGTCGACCTCCATGACGTGGCGGATCTTCTTCGCCGTCACGTCGTCCCGCAGCCGCGCGAGGGTCGCCTCCGGGCCGCCCTCCGTCGCCCAACTCGGCAGCATCGCCGCGAGCGTCGTGCAGCCGGGGAGGTAGGGGTAGGTGTCGAGCGAGATGTCGGAGCCGGCGTCCAGGGCCCGGTCCAGCAGCGCCAGCAGGTCCGGCGCCTTTCCCTTGTTCACACCGAAGTTCATCGTGGCGTGCGCCAGGTGCAGGGCGCAGCCGGCGTCCCGGGTCAGTGCCACCATCTCCTCGTACGCCTGGAGCGCGCCCGCCCCGTACGAGCGGTGGTGCGGGCAGTAGTAGCCGTCGTACGCCGCCACCACCCGGCACAGTTCGGTGAGTTCGGCGTCCGACGCGTACATCCCGGGCGTGTACGTCAGCCCGGACGACAGCCCGACGGCGCCCTGTTCCAGCCCCTCCGCCACCAGCCGCTTCATCGTGGTGACCTCGGCCGCCGTCGCCGGGCGGTCCTCCCAGCCCAGCGCCAGCATCCGGACGGTGCCCTGCGGGACGAGATAGGCGGCGTTCACCGCGATGCCCCGGTCCAGCCGGTCCAGGTACTCACCGACGCTGCGCCAGTCGAAGTCGATGTCCGAGCCGTCGCCGTTCCAGCCAGTGATCTGCGCGCGGACCTCGGCGAGGGTGCGGTCGTCGACCGGCGCGTACGACAGCCCGTCCTGCCCCAGCACCTCCAGCGTCACACCCTGCGCCGCCTTCGCGGAGTGGTCGGGGTCCCGCAGCAGGGCCAGGTCGCTGTGCGCGTGCATGTCGATGAATCCCGGGGCCAGGGCCAGGCCGCCGGCATCGACGACGCGGGTTCCGGTCAGCCGGATGTCCCCGAACCGCGCTGCGTCCTCGGGCCGGATCACGGAGATCCGGCCCGCGTCGATGCCGACGTCGGCCCGGTAGGCGGCCTCCCCGCTTCCGTCGATGACGCTCACGTCGCGGAACACGAGATCCATGCCGGTGCCTTTCCTGTGCTCGGTCTGCTGGACTGGGCGAAAGGGTTCAAGGGTCTAGAAGAAGGTGCGGATGTAGTCCGTGACCGTGCCGTCCGCCTCGACCAGCGGCAGCAGCTTCCACTTGTCGAACGCCGTGCAGGGGTGGGAGAGGCCGAGTCCGACCCATTCGCCGATCTCCAGGCCGGCGCCGGGGGCGATGGCGACGAACGCGTGCTGGTCGGAGAGGGCCGTCACCGTCAGCCCGGCGGCCGACCGCAGCGCGCCGTCGGTGCCACGGACGACCTGGGGTTCCGGCAGCCCGAGGTCGAAGGAGGCGTCGCGCTTGCCGGCGTTGAGGAAGGCGAGCGCGCCTTCCGGCTTGGAGACGACCTGCGCCCAGAGCCGGAACGCCGGCTGGAGGGCGCCCTCCTGGGGGATGCGGTCGTGGAACGGGGTGATCTCGCGGTAGTGGCCGTCGTCATGGGTGATGTAGGCGCCGGAGCGCAGCAGCTTGAGCAGCGGCTTCGAGAAGTCCGTCGCCTCGACCGGCTGGAACACCTCGGCGACCGTGTCGAACCAGCCGCTGCCGCCCGCGCTGAGGATGATCTCGTCGGCGTCCGCGAAGCGTCCGGCGGCGTCGAAGTCCCGGGTGAGGGCGACGAGCCGGTTCAGCCAGTCCCGTACGGTCTCCTGGGTCTTGACGGGGATCTCGCCCTCGTACCCGGCGACCCCGACGAGCCGCAGATGGCGGGCCGCGCCGACCGCTTCGGCGACCTCGGTGGCGGCCGCGGCACCGCGTACACCGGTCCGGCCGCCCTCCTCGCCCAGCTCCACGACGACGTCGAGGGGGCGGGTGGCGTCCGCCAGTGCCGCGTCCATCAGTTCCACGCCGCGTACGGAGTCGACATAGCAGGCGAAGCGGAAGTCCGGGTCGGCGGCGAGCTCGGCGGCGAGCCAGCGCAGCGCCACGGCGTCGACCAACTCGTTGGCGAGGAAGATGCGTTGGACGCCGAAGGCGCGGTACACCCGGACCTGCGTGGGGACGGCGGCCGTGATGCCCCAGGCACCGTAGGCGAGTTGCCGGGCGAAGAGCTGCGGCGCCATGGACGTCTTGCCGTGCGGGGCGAAGGCGAGGCCGTACTTCTCGGAGTAGCTCTCCATCAGCGCGAGGTTGTGTTCCAGGGACTCGGCGGACAGCGTGAGCACCGGGGTGGTGAAGCCGCCGTCGAAGAGCGAGCGCCGCTCGGCCGCCAGCTCGCCGAGGGTCCGCTCCGCGGCGTCCGGCGGCAGACCCTTGAAGCGGTGGCCGACCCGCTCCTCGTGCAGCCGCTCGGTCGTCTTCGCGACGTCCATGGAACCTCCTGGAGAATCTCTGCGCGGACCTTCGCGTTGCAACATATGCAACGTGCATTGCATGTCTTGCTTCCTGCTGTCTAACATCCCGGCAAGCACCGGGTCAACGGTGTGTGAAGCACCGGCCGGGCCGGAACAGCGGTCCTCGCCGAACCGAACAGCACCCGCCGGCCGGCCCGGACAGCAACTGTCCGACAGCCCGGACAGCAACCGTCCGACCGCCCCACCCGACAGCCCCATGAGGAGCGAGAGCGACCGTGACCGCAGTCCCGAGCGGCCCGCAGTTCGACGTAGCGTGCCTTGGCGAATCCATGGTCACCTTCGTGCCCTCGCAGCCCGGCAGCCTCGCCGAAGTCCCCGCCTTCCACCGCGGGATCGGCGGTGCCGAGTCCAACGTCGCCTGCGCCCTCGCCCGCTCCGGTCACAGCGCCCGCTGGATCAGCCGGGTCGGTGGCGACGGCTTCGGCGACCATCTGATCCGCGCCGTCGCCGCGACCGGCGTCGACGTCACCGCCGTCCAGCGCGACGCCGACCGCCCCACCGGCATCTACTTCAAGGAGCAGCTGGCGGACCGTACCGCCGTGCTCTACTACCGCGCCGGTTCCGCGGCCGCCGCCATGTCACCGGAGACCGTGCACCGCCGCGACGCCTGGTCCGGCCGCATCCTGCACCTGTCCGGCATCACCGCCGCGCTGTCGCCCGAGTGCCGTGCCCTGATGCGCTCCCTCGTCACCCGCGAGCCCGGCCGGCCCCTCGTCTCGTACGACGTGAACTTCCGCCCGGCCCTGTGGGGCACCGGCGACGACCCCTGGCTGCTCGCCGAACTCGCCCGCGGCTGCGACATCGTCTTCGTCGGCGAGGACGAGGCGCAGGACGCCTGGGGGCTGGCCGACGCGGCCGCCATCCGCACCGCGCTCCCGGAGCCCGCCGTCCTCGTCGTCAAGCAGGGCAGCACGGGCGCCACCGCCTTCACGGGTGACACCGCGACCTTCGTCCCCGCCCTCGCCGTCGACGTCGTCGAACCGGTCGGCGCGGGCGACGCCTTCGCCGCCGGGTTCCTCTCCGCGACCCTCCGCGGCCTGCCCCTCGCCGACCGGCTGCGCCACGGGCACGTCATGGCCGCCGCCGCCCTCACCGTCCCCGGCGACCTCGGCACCCCGCCCGCGCGCGCCCACGCCGACGCCCTTGTCGCCCTCGGCGAGGACGCGTGGGGGACACTGCGGCTGGGCCCCGGATGGACGGATCGGGCCGACGGCACGGATCGGGCCGGCGGGACGGAACCGGCGGGGCAGTCGGAACCTGTCCGGCGGCCGGAGCCGGCCGGGCAGTCCGATCGGGCCGGGCAGTCGGAACCGGCCGGACAGACGGATCGGGCCGGACGGACGGAGAAGGACAGATGAGCCAAACAGTCGACCGCGCCCTGCGCATCCTGCCGCTGCTCGCGGAGGGACCCGCCAACCTCGAACAGGTCGCCACCCGCCTCGACGTCCACAAGTCCACGGCGCTCCGGCTGCTGCGCACCCTGCACGAACACGGCATGGTCTACCGCCAGGAGGACCAGCGGTACCGGCTCGGCGCCCGGCTCTTCGCCCTCGCCCAGCAGGCCATGGAGACGCTGGACGTGCGGGAGATCGCCCACCCGCACCTCCTCACGCTCAACGAGAAGATCGGCCACACCATCCACCTCGCGGTCTACGAGGAGGGCGAGGTCGTCTACATCGACAAGGTCGAGAGCCGCTACCCCGTCCGGATGTACTCGCGGATCGGCAAGCCCGTCGCGATCACCGTCGCAGCCGTCGCCAAGCTGCTCCTGGCCGACCTCCCCGAGGCCGAGCGCCGCTCCATCGCCGAGCGCCTCGAATACCCCAAGTACACGGCCAGGTCGACACCCGACGCGGCCGCCTTCCTCACCGAGCTCCTGCGGGTACGTGACCAGGGCTGGGCCACCGACCTCGGCGGCCACGAGGAATCCATCAACTGCGTCGGCGCCCCCATCCGGGGCGCGGACGGCAGGATCGCCGCGGCGATGTCCGTCTCCGCGCCGAACGTCGTCGTCACCGCCGACGAACTGCTCAAACTGCGCCCGCTGATCCTCCGTACCGCGGAGGCCATCAGCCGGGAGTACTCAGGAAACACCGTTTCGAAGGACACCCCATGAGCGACAACTCCCGGACCCACGGGTCCCCCCTCCAGAAGACCGCCATCACCCCGGCGACCCACACCACCCCGCCCGCCCGGTTCTCGCACGGCGTGCGCAAGGGGAACCTGCTCCAGGTCGCCGGCCAGGTCGGCTTCCTGCCCGCCGTTGACGGCCAGGCCCCCACCCCCGCCGGCCCGACGCTCCGCGAACAGACCCTCCAGACGTTCGCCAACGTCAAGGCGATCCTCGAAGAGGGCGGCTCCTCCTGGGAGGACGTCATCATGACGCGCGTCTACCTCACCGACACCGCGCACTTCGCCGAGTTCAACGAGATCTACAACGAGTACTTCGCCGGCCTCAAGGAAGCGCCGTCGGCCCGCACCACCGTCTACGTCGGCCTCCCCGCCGGCCTGCTGATCGAGATCGACGCGCTGGCCGTCCTCGGCTGACGGTCCCCCCGAACCCCCGAAC
>NZ_JAPVLS010000052.1:0-68923 GCF_027158125.1 Streptomyces sp. H39-C1 | reverse complement strand
GGCGGTTCGCGTCCGCCAGGACCAGGCGTTGGCGGCACACTCGGTCGATCTGAAGTTCCACCACATCCCCCGCCCTCAAATACGGCTTGGGATCCGGCTGGCCCATCGCCACCCCCGCCGGTGTCCCCGTGTTGATCACGTCGCCCGGGTACAGCGCCATGAACTGGCTCAGGTAGCGGACGACCTCTGCCACCGGGAAGATCTGGTCCGCGGTGGAACCGGCCTGCTTCGGTTCGCCGTTGACCCAGAGGCGCAGGCCCAGGGCCTGGGGGTCGGGGACTTCGTCGGCGGTGACGAACCAGGGGCCGATGGGGTTGAAGGTCTCGCAGTTCTTGCCCTTGTCCCACTGGCCGCCGCGCTCGATCTGGAACTCGCGCTCCGAGACGTCGTGGGAGAGGGCGTAGCCGGCCACCGCGGCCAGCGCTTCCTCGTGGGACGCGGCGTACCGGAGCTCGCGGCCGATGACGATGGCGAGCTCGACCTCCCAGTCGGTCTTCACGCTGCCGCGCGGCACCAGGACGGTGTCGTCGGGACCGACGACCGTGTCCGGGGCCTTCATGAAGACGATCGGCTCGGCCGGGATCGCTGCGCCGGTCTCCGCCGCGTGGTCGTGGTAGTTGAGACCGATGCAGACGATCTTGCCGATGCGGGCGAGCGGCGGGCCGACGCGCAGGGCGGCGTCCAGCCGGGGCAGGGATCCGTCCGCCGCGGCCGCGGCTATCCGCGCGAGCGCGGCATCGTCGGCGAGGAGGGCGCCGTCGATGTCGGGCACGACGCCGGACAGGTCGCGCAGGATTCCGTCGCCGTCCAGCAGGGCCGGAGCTTCCGCTCCGGCGGGTCCGACACGCAGCAGTTTCACAGACGTACTCCTGTTGGGCGAGGGTGGTCATCGGATGTCTTGGCAGATCCTCCAAGTAGTCGCGGCCGTCACGCAACCCCCTTTCACGAAGTGGACTTCGCGGCATTCAGTGCCACATGTGGGGCACGCTGCAGCCAGGCGCGTTCCGCGGCGCTCCAGGCGGTGGTGGTGGCCAGATACAGCCCGGCCGCCAGCGGGACGTAGGCGGCGGTCAGCAGGGTGCCGAAGGAGAGCAGCGGAAGGATCTTCGCCATCGCGGCGGCGCCGGGAGCGGCACCGGGTGCCGCGGGCATGGCAGCGGTCGCGGCGGCCTTCCGGGCCCGCAGATACGTCCAGCCCGCGACGGCCGCGATCACCGCGAAGAGCCCGAGGAAGACGGCGCCGTGCGGCCCGGCCACCCCGCCGTCGGCGAGTGCGTCCTTCCACCGGCCGCCGAGGGGTGCGCCGAAGAGGGTGTGGTCGAGAAGGTCGCCGCCCGAGGAGGAGAAGACTCGGTACAGGAGGAAGAAGACCGGCAGCTGCACGAGCATCGGGACGAAGCCGGCGAACGGCGAGGCGCCCTCCTTCGCGTAGAGGTCGGCGAGTGCCTTCCGGAGCCGTTCCGGGTTCTTCTTGTGCTTGCGGTTCAGTTCGGCCACCCGCGGCGCCAGGGCGGCCCGCGCCTTCTCACCGCGGGCGGCGGCCCGCGCCAGCGGATGGAGGGCCAGGCGGACGGCGACGGTGATCGCGACGATGGCGGCCGCGGTCGCCGAAGCGCCCAGGAGCGGGCCGAGCAGCGAGGCGACGGACATGACGAAATGAGCGAATACGGACATGGGGTGAGCCCTCCACGGGGTCTCGTCGGGCCGGAAGAAGTCGGCGTGACGAGCCGCGCGGGGCGCAGCGGGAACCGGTGGGTACCGGTGCGGTAGCGCCTACGCGGCCGTCGGGACGAGACGGCCGGGCGCTCGGGGGCGCGGTCGGCCCGAGGCATCGGGATCGCGCTGTACGAGGAAGGCGGTACGGCGTTCGCGGTCCCGGATCGCGGTCCGGATCCGGCCGGGCACCACGGGCCCGGGCCAGGCGGCGGTGACGACGAAGGCGCGGCACAGCAGTGCGGCGGCGACCGTGGTCGCGGCGGCGGCCGCGCTGGACACCAGGCCGGTCTGGGTCAGCAGCACCCCGGACAGGGCGAGGAAGAGCGCGCCCACGAAGAGGCGGAACGCGGCGGTGTCACGTCGCACGAGCTCGCCTCCTCCAGTCGGTCCGGATTCCGATGGTAGCCCCACGGTCTAGGCGGCGGGCAGTGCCTCCTGCGCGAGGACC
Organism: Streptomyces sp. H39-C1; assembly: GCF_027158125.1. Classification (NCBI taxonomy): domain Bacteria; kingdom Bacillati; phylum Actinomycetota; class Actinomycetes; order Kitasatosporales; family Streptomycetaceae; genus Streptomyces; species Streptomyces sp. H39-C1. The sequence continues at coordinate 66,759 of NZ_JAPVLS010000052.1, read as the reverse complement.
TCGTCGTCCGGCCGTGTGTCGGCCGGCGCGGGCAGGGCGTACGTCACGGCGAGGGCGACGGCCACGTTCAGGGCGAGCGCGAGCAGCCCCGCGTTCACGCCCCACAGGGGATCGCGGTCGGTGAAGACGAGCCAGCACACGACCGCACCCCCCGCCAGCAGCCCGCTGAGCGCGCCCGCGAGGGTCAGCCGGCGCCACAGCAGGCCGAGCAGCAGCATCGGGACGAGCTGCGCCATGCCCTCGTAGGAGATCAGCGACAGCCGCACCAGGGTGTTGGGGAGGGTGTACGTCAGCAGCAGCGCGAGCGAGCCGGCGGCCACCACGACCACCTGCGACCACAGCTTCTGCCGGCCGGCCAGCCGCGGGACCGCGCCGAGCACGCTGCGGCCCCACATGGTGCCGATGACGAGCATGAACACCGCCATGGGCACGATGGACGACAGGGCCGCGGCCACTCCGATGATCCCGACGGCCCAGGCCGGCAGCGAGTCGGTGATCAGCTGGAACAGGGCGAGGTTGGAGCCGGCGCCGGTCAGGCCCGGCACGACGAACAGCGCCGCCATGCCCAGCAGGATCGGGACGAGGAGGAGCACCTGGTAGAAGGGCAGCGCGATGGCGTTGCGGCGCAGCGCGTCCGCGTCGCGCGCGCTGAGATAGCCGGCGACCGTCGTCGGGAAGATCACCACGGTGAGCGAGTTGAGCAGGCTCGTGGTGATGAACCAGCTCTCGCCGAGACCGCCGGACGTGTGCCCGGGGAACGTCAGCCACTGCGCCTTCTCCTCGGTCAGCCGCCGGAACAGCTCGCCGTAGCCGCCGAAGTAGTGGAAGGGGACGTAGCAGGCGAGGAAGCCGAGGGTCCCGATGACGAGGACGTCCTTGAGGACCGACACCCAGGCGCTGCCGCGCAGCCCGCTGACCACGACGAATCCGGTGGTGACGGCGAAGCCGAGGAAGTACGCCCAGTAGAGGCTGATCGCCCCGTAGGAGATCGTCGAGACGACGACGCCCATGCCGGTGATCTGCAGCTGGATGTACGGCAGCAGGCAGACGGTGGCGAGGACGGCGACGAGCGCGCCGAGCCGTGGGCTGGCGTAGCGGTGGGCGATCATGTCGGTGATGCCGACCAGGTCGTGGCGGCGCGCGTAGGCCCACAGCATGGGGCCGACGACGTAGCCGACCGCGTAGCCGCACGACAGGTACGCCAGGACGTAGAGCACGGGCGCGCCGAAGTTGTAGCCCCAGCCGGCCGCGCCCAGGTAGCTGAAGCTGGTGTAGCTCTCACCGGCCATCAGCACCCAGATGAAGACCGGGCCGAGGCTGCGGCCGCCCACCGACCACTCGGTGAGGCCGCCCTGCGAGCCGCGCCCGCGGACGGCGAGCAGCCCCAGTGCGACGGTCGCCACCATGAAAACGCCGAAGACCGAGGTGGCGACCGCGGCGTTCACGTACGCCTCCGCCGGTCGCCGCGGTAGGCCAGCCACACCGCGAGCGGGGTGGCCAGCGTGGCGGCCAGCATCCAGAAGAAGAGGAAGGGAATCCCGAACACCACGGGGTGCACCCGATTCACCAGCGGCAGCGCGCCGAGGTACAGCACGTACGGCACGAGCAGCCACAGCAGATGGCGTCGGCCTCGGAACACCCTGGGCACCTTGGACACGCGGCCCGACCCTAGCGCGCCCGCGCCGACTTCAGCCGCCCCCACACCACCAGCCGGTACTTGGAGGTGTATTCGGGTGTGCAGGTGGTGAGCGTGATGTACGCGCCGGCGCCGGTCATCCGGGCGTCCGGGTGCACGGAGCTGAACGGCACCGGGGCGATCACGGACCCGTCGGAGGGATTCGTCTGCGGCACGGTCTTCTCCACGACGTAGACGAAGCGGCCGGTGGCCGTCTCGACGGTGACCGTGTCGCCGGCCCGCAGCCGGTTGATGTAGCGGAACGGCTCTCCGTGGGTGTTGCGGTGCCCGGCGACGGCGAAGTTCCCGGCCTGGCCGGGCTGGGCGGTCTGCGGGTAGTGGCCGACGTAGCCATGGTTGAGGATGGCGGACTTGCTGATGCCCTGGGCGACCGGGGCGGTCACCCCGATCGCGGGGATGCGGATCACGGCGTAGGCCAGATCGTCCCGTTCCGGTGCCGTCACCTCCCGCTGCGAGGGCCCGGCGGACGCCGTTTCATCGGATGTATCCATCGTCGGCGTATCGCCGGGAGCCTGCGCCGGGTCGGATGCGGGAGCCGGTGCGGGGGCCGCGTTCCACTGCTGTTCCAGCGCCGCGACCTCGCGCCGCGCGGACTCGTGCGCCCGCAGGTTCGTCCACCACAACTGGTGCGCCACCAGCAGCAGCACGACGACCCCGAACGTCACGGCGAGTTCGGCGGCGCCCCACAGCGTCCGCCCCAGCGGAGTGCGCCGCGCGCCGCCGCGCCGCAGCAGCCGCCCCTGGCCCTGGACGACGACCCGGACCGGCCTGGACTTCTGACGCACCGTCATACGGGTGACGATACGGCCGTTCCCGGCCCGCCGGACAGGGGCCTGTCCGGCGGAACGTTCCTAGCCGGCGAAGAGCCGGGACGCCGAGTAGATGGCGAGCCCCGCCAGCGCTCCGACGACCGTGCCGTTGATCCGGATGAACTGCAGGTCACGCCCCACATGCGCCTCGATCTTGCGGGACGTCTGGTCGGCGTCCCAGCCCGCCACCGTCTCGGTGATCAGGGAGGTGATCTCGTCCCGGTAGGTCGTCACCACATACGTGGCGGCGTCCTCCAGCCAGCCGTCCACCTTCGCCTGCAGGGCGGGGTCGGTCGCCATCCGGGCGCCCAGCGACAGCAGCGACGCGCGGGTCCGCAGCCGCAGCTCGCTGCGCTCGTCCTCGGCGGCGGCCACGACCATGCCGCGGACCGCGGTCCAGGCCGACTCGATCAGATCCTGCACCTCGCCGCGCGCCAGCAGGTCCTTCTTCAGCCGCTCGACGCGCTCACGGGTGTCCGGGTCGGACTGCAGCTCGACGGCGAAGTCCCCGAGGAACCGGTCCACCGCCCCGCGCGCCGGGTGGTCCGGCATGTCGCGCATCTCGGCGGTGAAGCGCACCAGTTCCTTGTAGACCCGCTCGCCGACCTTGCGGTCCACGAACCGGGGCGTCCACCCCGGCGCGCCGCCCTGCACCGCGTCCATCACCGAGTCGCCGTGCTCCACCAGCCAGTCGTGCGCCCGCACACAGACCAGGTCGACCACCCGGCGGTGGCCACCGTCCGCGACGACCCGCTCCAGCATCCTGCCGACGCCCGGCGCCACCTCCTGACCCTCCGCGCGCCGGGTGATCGCCTCACCGACCACCGCCTGGACGTCGGAGTCCCGCAGCACCTTCAGCACCCCGCGCAGCGCCGCCGCGGCCTGCTCCGTCACCTTGTCGGCGTGCTCGGGGTCGGCGAGCCAGGTGCCGAGCCGTGAGCCGATGCCGACGGCCCGCAGCCGGGTCCTGACGACGTCGGCCGACAGGAAGTTCTCGCCGACGAAATCGCCCAGGCTGTGGCCGAGGGCGTCCTTCTTCGTCGGGATGATCGCGGTGTGCGGGATCGGCAGTCCCAGCGGGCGGCGGAACAGCGCCGTGACGGCGAACCAGTCCGCCATCGCACCGACCATGCCCGCCTCCGCGGCGGCCGCGACGTACCCCGCCCAGGGACCGGCGCCGGCCGAGTCCGCCCACTTCGCCAAGGCGTAGACGACCGTCGCGGCGAGCAGCAGCCCGGTCGCGATCACCTTCATCCGGCGGACCCCGCGACGCCGCCCCGCGTCGGCGGCCTCCGCCGCGCTCGGCGCCGTACCCGGACCGGCCGGTGGACCGCCGCGTGGACCGTCGTCGGGACCGCCGCCTGGATCGCTCACTACCGCTGCTTCCATCCGCTCCACCCGCGTATTGTCACCGCCACTGCCAACCTGGGAACGAACAACAGGTTCCCCGCGTCCCGGGAAGTCACGCCAGGAACGGCGGACGGCCGCGAACGCCGTCCGGGGACCCCGCACCGAGGGAGCGAGCCGCCATGACAGCGCAGGACAGGACCGGAGGGCTGCCCGGCTACGCCGGACACTTCGAGGAGCCCGAGGGGTACCTGGACTTCGCCCGCTACGGCCCGCCGTCCCGCGACGTCCTGGACGCCACCGCGCAGGCGCTGGCCGACTCCGCCCGTGCCACCCACAGCACGGTGGACGCCCTGATGCGCGCCGAGCCCCGGGCCCGGGAGGCCGCCGCCCGGCTGGCCGGGACCGACCCCGGCCACATCGTGCTGCTGCCGAACACGTCCACCGGACTGTTCCACGCCGCCTTCGGCATCACCGGCGGCACCGTGCTCGTCCCGTCCGGGGAATTCCCCTCCAACCGGTACCCGTGGCAGCGTGCCGCGGAGCTCGGCAGGGCCGTACCGCGCCTGCTGGAGCCCGACCAGCGGGGCCTGATCACCCCCGACACCGTCCGCGACGCCCTCACCGGACCCGGCGCCGGTGACGTGGTGGCCGTTGCGCTGAGCGCCGTGGACTTCCGCACCGGCCACCGCGCCGACCTGGCCGCGATCCGCGAGGTGATCGGCGACCGGCTGCTCGTCGTGGACGCCATCCAGGGCTTCGGCGTCGCCGACCTGCCCTGGCAGGCCGCGGACGTCGTCGTCACCGGCGGCCAGAAGTGGCTGCGGGCCGGCTGGGGCACCGGTTTCGCCGCGCTGTCCGACCGGGCGCTGGAGCGGCTGGAGCCCGTCCTCACCGGCTGGACCGGCGTCGAGGACGCGGGCCTCTTCGACGACCGCGAGCACCCGCCCGCCGCCGGCGCCCAGCGGTGGAGCATCACCAACCTGAGCCCCGTCACCGCGGCCGCCTTCGCCGCCGCCCTGGAACTCGTCGAACGGTCCGGGGTGCCCGCCATCGAGGAGCACATCACCACCCGGGTGGCCCAACTCATCGACACCGTTCTGGCCTGCGGCGGCGAGGTGCTGTCCCCCGTCGCCCCGGAGCAGCGCGCCGGCATCGTCTCCTTCCGCATCCCCGGAACCGATCCGCGGCTCGTCGCCAAGGCGCTGCACGGGTACGAGGTCACCCCGACGGTCCGCGCGGACTCCCTGCGCCTGTCGGCGCACGCCTCGACCCCGCTGGCCGCCGTCGACCGCGTGCACGCGGCCCTCGCCTCACTGCGCTGAACGTCCTCACCGCGCCGAACGTCCCGCCGCCGGGACCGCTGTCTGGGCCGGCACCGGCGACGACGAGTACATCCGCGCGATGACGTCCTCGATCGCCGGCTCCCGCACCGACAGGTCCACCAGCGGATAACGCGCCGCCAGCTCGGCGACCAGCGGAGCCGCGCTGGCCGCCGCGGGGAACGCCAGCCACTGGCGCGGCCCCTCGACCTTCACACAGCGCGCGCCCGCCACCACCACCGCCGGCAGCTCCCGTTCGAAGTCGACGACGAGCGTGCGCTCGCTCTCCCCCACCGCGTGCAGCCCGCTCAGCCCGCCGTCGTACATCAGCCGCCCGTGGTCGATGACCATCACCCGCTCGCAGAGCTGCTCGATGTCCGTCAGATCGTGCGTGGTCAGCAGCACGGTCGTGCCCTGCTCGGCGTTGACCGTCCGCAGGAACTCCCGCACCTTCGCCTTGCTGACCACGTCGAGGCCGATGGTCGGCTCGTCCAGGTACAGCACCTCCGGATCGTGCAGCAGCGCCGCCGCGATGTCACCGCGCATCCGCTGCCCCAGCGACAGCTGGCGCACCGGCACGTCCAGCAGCGGGCCGAGGTCGAGGAGGTCGACGCAGCGCGCGAGGTTCTTCGCGTACCGCCCGTCCTCGATCCGGTACAGGCGCCGCACCAGCTGGTACGAGTCCTTCAGTGGCAGGTCCCACCACAGGGTGGTGCGCTGCCCGAAGACCACACCGATCCGCCGCGCCAGCTTCGTCCGGTCCCGCGACGGGTCGATCCCCGCGACCCGCACCCGCCCGCCGCTGGGCATCAGGATGCCCGTCAGCATCTTGATGGTGGTGGACTTCCCGGCCCCGTTCGGCCCGATGTACCCGACCATCTCGCCGCGCGGCACCGAGAACGAGATCCCGTCGACCGCCCGCACCTGATGCCGCTCCCGCCGCCACCGCCCGGCCTTGCGGCGGACGTCGAAGACCTTCTCCACCGCGTCGAGTTCGATGTGCGCGCCGTTGCCGTCCACTGTCCCCACCATCCGCCCCTCAGCTTCCCGTGCTCCGGTACGACCGCAGACCCGTCCGCCACGCCAGCCCCGCCACCGCGCAGCACGCCACCGCCACCAGCGGTGACGCGAAGTCCAGCCACCCCGGCAGCGCCAGCGGATCGTCGCGGCCCAGGATCCGCAGCGCGGGCAGCCAGTTGACGAAGGCCAGCGGCACGATGAAGGTGACGCCGCGCACCAGGTCCTTGGCGAAGATCGACGGCGGGTACTGCAGCAGCGTGTTCCCGCCGTACGTGAAGGAGTTCTGCACCTCCGAGGCGTCACCCGCCCAGAACTGGAAGGCCGCCCCGGCCACGAACACCGCCCCGAAGATCGCGCCTCCGCTGAGCAGCATCATCGGCATCATCAGCACCTTCAGCACCGTCCAGTCGATGTCGAGGCGGCTCAGCGACCAGCCCAGCACCAGCGAGCCCTGGGTGATCCGCCCCAGCCGCCGCAGCGCGAACCGGTCGGCGGCCACCTGCGCGAGCACCGGCACCGGGCGCAGCAGCAGTGTGTCCAGCGTGCCGTCCCGTACCCGGCGCCCGAGCCGGTCCATGCTGCCCATCGTCAGATCGGCCAGCCCGAACGCGGTGCTGGTCGTCCCGTACAGGAACGCCACCTCGGGAAGCGTGAACCCGCCCAGCGTCGTGACGTGCGAGAACATCAGCAGGATCGTGGCGAAGTCCAGTCCGGTGGTCGCGAAGTTCCCGAACGCGGTCATCAGGAACGACGCCCGGTACGCCATCGTCGACCGCACCCACATCGCGACGATCAGCCCGTACGCCCGCAGCCCGTCGACCACCCGGCGCTCGGGCGCGCTGTTGTCGACCGCTTCGAACCCGGCCGCTTCGAACCCGGCCGCTCCGAACCCGCTGTCCTCGACCGCACCGAGCCCGGCCGCACCGCCGCCGGCCACCACCCGCTCGGCCGCTCCGCCCTCAGCCACCCTGCACCACCACCTTCCTGGTCGCCACGGACTGCAGCGCCCGCCCGGTCGCGAGCAGCGCCAGCGCCCAGCCGGCCTGGAAGGCGAACACCCGCAGCAGACCGGTGCCGGTGTGCCGGCCGAGGAAGACATCGGCGGGGATCTGCTGCAGCGCCGCCCACGGCAGGGCCCGCGCCAGCTCCCCCAGCCAGCCGGGGAACAGCGTCAGCGGCAGCAGCGCGCCGGAGAAGAACATGCTGGCCAGCCCGGCGATCTGGCTCACCCCGGCACCGTCGAGCAGCCAGAACGCGCTCAGCACGACGAGATAGCGCAGCGCGAAACTGACGACGACCCCCAGCGTCACCGACACCAGGAACAACAGCCAGGTCAGCGCGCTCGCGGGCAGCGTCAGCTCGAAGGCGAGCGCGCCGATCAGCATCGGGACGACGCCCCGCCCCAGCAGATGGAAGGCCGCCCGGCCCAGGTCGGTCGCGAGCCACCACACCTGCAGGTCGGCGGGCCGGTACAGATCGATCGCCACGTCCCCGGTACGGATCCGCTCGATCAACTCGTCCTGGAAACCGCCGCCCATCATCGCCGTGGTCATCAGCAGCGCCTGGCCCACCCACACATACGTCAGCGCCTGCGACCGGTCGTAGCCGCCCAGCCCCGGACGCGCGTCCCACAGCGCGATATAGGTGTAGGCGAGGATGAAACCGAAGACCGTGTTGGTGAAGACACCGGCGGCCGTCGCCACCCGGTACGTCGCGAACCGCCGGAACCCGCTCAGCGCGACCGCCGCGTACAGCCGGATGCCCCCCACTCCCCCACGTCCCCTCCGTCAGGGCCTGGTCCCGCACCCGCCGTTCGCGCCAAAGCTGCCGAGCTTAATCGCCCATCGGGAGGACCTGCCAATGGTTTTCCACCCTTTCGAGTGCACCGGATCAGCCATTCGGCCTGTCACAGCCCTGTCACGGGTGCGCGGCGTTGATCGCACAAGCACGGATGATGCGACAGTGTTCAACGGGGCGTACGTAACGATTGACCCAAGATGTTCCGTCGCGGACCAACCCCGGCGGCGGCGGAGGAGTCCTAACAGACATGAGCGACGAGCCGGAGCAGCAGAAAAGCAGTAACGCTTCGCCAGGCTGGGAGCCCCGACCGCCGGTCCTCAACCGGAGGGGACGGCCCAAGCGGACCGGCCTCGGCCGGCTCATCCCGACCTGGCGGATGGTGACCAGCACGGTCATCATCGTCCTGCTCATCCTCGTCGGCGGGTTCTTCATCGGCTACGCCCTGGTGCCGATCCCGAACCCCAACGCCGCCGCCACCGCGCAGAGCAACGTCTATTTCTACGCCGACGGCAAGACCGAACTGGCCCGCGACGGCGAGATCAACCGCGAGAGCGTCAGCCTCGCCCAGATCGCCAGGACCGCCCAGTACGCGGCGCTCTCCGCCGAGGACCGCGGCTTCTACCACGAGTCCGCCGTCAGCCCGAAAGCGATGATCCGCGCCGCCTGGAACACCGTCACCGGCAAGGGCAAACAGTCCGGCTCCACGATCACCCAGCAGTACGTGAAGAACTATTACCTCAACCAGGAGCAGACCGCACTTCGCAAGGTCAAGGAATTCTTCATCGCGATCAAACTCGACCGCAATGAAACCAAGGACGAAATCCTTGAGGGGTATCTGAACACCAGCTACTTCGGCCGCAACTCCTACGGCATCCAGGCCGCCTCCCAGGCCTACTTCAGCAAGGACGCCGACAAACTCACCACCGCCGAAGGCGCCTACCTCGCCACTCTCCTCAACGCCCCCAGCGAGTACGACGTCGTCGCCCACCCGCAGAACCTCCCCAAGGCCCAGGCCCGGTGGAACTACGTCCTCGACGGCATGGTGAAGGAAGGCTGGCTCAACGCCGCCGAACGCGCCGTCATCAAGTTCCCCACCCCCGGCAAGCCCAAGCCCGCCGCCAGCAAGACCGGCCAGCGCGGCTACCTCATCGAGGCCGTCAACGACTACCTCGACGACAACAACATCATCGACGCGGAAACCCTGCGCGCCGGCGGCTACCGGATCGTCACCACGATCCAGAAGGACAAGGAGGACGCCTTCGTCGCCGCCACCAAGAAGAAGGTCTACGACAAGCTCGGCACCACCAAGGCCGACAGCTACGTCCGCGCCGGCGGCGCCTCCATCGACCCCGCCACCGGCAAGGTCGTCGCCATGTACGGCGGCATCGACTACACCAAGCAGTACGTCAACAACGCCACCCGGAGCGACTACCAGGTCGGCTCGACGTTCAAGCCCTACATCTTCGCCTCCGCCGTCCAGAACAACTCCCAGACGCAGGACGGCCGCACGATCACCCCGCGCACCATCTACGACGGCGACAACCGCCGCCCGGTGATCGGCCCCAACGGCCCCGTCGGCTACGCGCCGCCCAACGAGGACCAGCGGGACTACGGCGACATCACCGTCACCAAGGCCATGGACAACTCGGTCAACGCGGTCTACGCGCAGATGGCCCAGGACGTCGGTCCCGACAACGTCGTCAACACCGTGCACGCGCTGGGCCTGCCGGCCACCAAAACGCTCAACGCCTTGCCCTCGATGGCGCTCGGCACCATGGAAGCCAGCCCCCTCGCCATGGCCCAGGGCTACGCGACCCTCGCCAACCACGGCAAGTACATCCCGTACACCCTCGTCGAGAAGATCACCAAGGACGGCGGCGACCTCAGTCTCCCCAAGCGCGACGCCAAGCAGGCCGTCTCCCGTGAGGCCGCCGACACCACCACCTCCATCCTGCAGAGCGTCGTCGACGGCGGCACCGCCTCCGTCGCCCAGGAGTCCGGCCGGACCTCCGCCGCCAAGACCGGCACCATCGACGACGACAAAGCCGCCTGGTTCGCCGGCTACACCCCGAACCTCGTCACCGTCGTCGCCGTGATGGGCCAGAACTCCGACACCGGCAAACTCGAATCGCTCAATGGCGCACTCGGAGTACCCCGCGTCAACGGCGGCGGCGCGCCCGGCGAGGTCTGGGCCGCCTACACCGAGGCCGCCCTCAGCGGCACCGAGGACATCGACTTCGACCTCGAACCGCAGGACGGCGCCACCGCCCCGACCGAGGCCCCCAGCACACCGCCCACGTCAGCGACACCGTCGGAGACCCCGTCGCAGACGCCCTCCCGGACCCCGTCGCAGACACCGTCCCAGACCCCGTCCGAGACGCCGTCGGAAACCCCGACGGAAACCCCCACCGAGACCCCGCCCGAGACCAGCGGACCCCCGACCCTGCTGCCCAGCGGCGGAGCGGTCGGCGGAGGCGGCGGGAACGGCGGGGGCGGCGGCCCGGACGGGGGCTAGGCCCAGGCCGGGGTTAGTGGCCCGAAGTGGCCTTCAGGCCCACGACAGCCACCAGCAGCAGACAGATGAAGAAGATCCGGGCGGCGGTCGCCGGCTCACCCAGCACCACCATGCCCAGGACCGCCGCCCCGGCAGCACCGATGCCCACCCACACGCCGTACGCCGTACCGATCGGCAGCGTCTTCGCCGCCTGCGCCAGCAGCACCATGCTCACCACGATGCCCGCACCCGTGAACACACTCGGCCACAGCCGGGTGAACCCCTCGGTGTACTTCATACCGATCGACCAGGCGACCTCGACCAGACCCGCGACGCACAAAAGGACCCATGCCATGACGGCACCTCCATGGTTACTTGCTTCCAGGGGGTGCGTCGTCTTTGCATGGGTCCCGGTACGGCGCGTCTCGTCGGGCTCTCTCCGACCATAGCAAACTACAGATAAAGGCCCGTGGAGTCCTCCGACCCCTGCAGCCGCTCCGCCGCGACCGCGTGCAGATCCCGCTCGCGCATCAGCACGTACGCGACACCCCGCACCTCGACCTCGGCCCGGTCCTCCGGGTCGTACAGCACCCGGTCCCCGACCTCCACGGTCCGCACGTTCTGGCCCACCGCGACCACCGCGGCCCACGCCAGCCGCCGGCCCACCGCGGCCGTGGCGGGGATGAGGATGCCGCCACCCGAGCGGCGCTCCCCCTCGGAACCTTCGGCCCTGACCAGCACCCGGTCATGCAGCATCCGGATGGGCAGCTTGTCGTGCTCATTCTTGGAACTCACGGCGACGACGTTACCGGCGACGCCGGCGGACCGAGAGCCCGGCCACCACGGCGACCAGCGCCACCGCGGCCACCGCCACCGGCACCACCCGGTCCACCCGCAGCACACCGTCCTCGGACACGAAGTGCCCGCGCGCGTCACTCACCGCGCGATTCACCCCCACGAAGGCCCGGCCCGCCGTGCGGTCCACAGCGGAGAAGGCCTTCGCCTTCATGTCCCGCGCGACCGTACTCGGATGCACCCTTACCGCGATCTCGTCCAGCGTCGCGGCCAGATCCTGCCGCCTACGGGAGATCTCCGCCTCAATCTGAGCGGGAGTCCTGCCTTCCGACACCGCACTGCCTCCAACGCCTAGACCGGTACCGTGACGGACAGTCTGTCAGCCCGACGCGGACCGCGCCCCGTCGGCACCCCGTTTGCGTACCCGGGAGTACCCCGCGTGTACCGCGTAAGGAGCCACCACCCATGACCGAACGCCTCCAGCCCGGCGACACCGCCCCCGCCTTCACCCTCCCGGACGCCGACGGAAAGCCCGTCTCCCTCGCCGACCACGCGGGCCGCAAAGTCATCGTGTACTTCTACCCGGCCGCCCTCACCCCCGGCTGCACCAAGCAGGCCTGCGACTTCACCGACAACCTCGACCTGCTCGCCGCCGCCGGCTACGACGTGATCGGCGTCTCCCCCGACAAGCCCGAGAAGCTCGCCAAGTTCCGCGAAAAGGAAAACCTCAAGGTCACCCTGGTGGGCGATCCCGACAAGAAGGTCCTCGAGGCCTACGCCGCCTTCGGCGAGAAGAAGCTCTACGGCAAGACCGTCACCGGCGTCATCCGCTCCACCGTCATCGTCGGCGCCGACGGCAAGGTCGAACACGCCTTCTACAACGTCAAGGCCACCGGCCACGTCGCCAAGCTCATCAAGGACCTCAAGGTCTGAGCGGACCAGCGGCGGAGTGACCAAAGTCCGGAGAACGGGGGCTTTGGTCTACTCCCGCACCCATCGCGCAGAAGACCCCCTCGGACGAGAACCATCGAACGAGAGGACCCCCTGTGCGGACCCGCCCACCGACGCCGAAGCCGCAGAACTCTGCGCCGCCCGGTCCCCGTCCCCCCGCTTCTGACCCGCCCGGCGTGACCGTCACCCGAATGCCTCGTTAATACGTACGAGGCTGCGACACGCGGCCGCACCCAGGGCTCTGCAGCCACCACCGGTGAGCGAGGGATTCCCCCGGTCGCGGCTGCACGGAATCCCCCTCCCACCGACCCGATCCGGAGGGGGATCCCCATGTCCATCAGATACACCCGCGAACTCCTCACCGAAGCCGCCCGCGAAACGACGAACCTCGACGAGGCCGTCCGGTGGTGCGGAGGTGATCCGACCCCGGGTAGCCGAAGCTATCTCCGCACCAAGATGGCGGAAGCGGGCATCGACATCTCGCACTTCGCCACCGGGCGGGTGCGGCACACCGAACCGATCCTGCGCGAACTCGTCGCCTGCTCGCGCAGCGTCGCCGAGGTCGTCCGCCGCCTCGGGATCAACCCGGTCGGCGGCAACCAGGCCCACATCGGCCGCCGCATCACCGCGTTGGGCCTCGACACGTCGCACTTCTCGGCGCTCGGCAGGAGCCGTCCGAAACGGCCGACCGGCGACCGTCTCGTCCTGGGAACACCGGCGGACGGCAGGATTCCGGGCGAGCGCTTACGCCGCGAGCTGCTGCGCAGCGGGGTGCAGGAGACATGCGCGATGTGCGGCACCGGCACGGAATGGAATGCCAGACCCCTCCGCCTCGAGGTCGACCACATCAACGGCGACTGGTGGGACAACCGCCGGGAGAACCTGCGCCTGCTCTGCCCCAACTGCCATGCCGTGACAGACACTTATCGCGGCCGCAAGCGGAGGGCCACGGCATGAGCGGATCCGTCTCCTACCCCCGCGATCTCCTGGCCCGAACGGCAACCATCTCCACCAGCCTCGTGGACCTTCTGCGCAGGCTGGGCGCGCCGCTGGGAAGCGGTCCGTACAGGTACCTGCGTGACCGTCTGCGGCACTACGGCATCGACACGTCGCACTTCGTCGACGAGCCTCTTCCCGAGCGGGAGCGCCGGGCGTACCCGAGGGCTCTGCTCGAGGAGGCAGCTGCCTGCTCCCACAGCATCCGCGAGATGCTCGAGTTCATGGGCTACCCGCCGGACGACAGCCCGTACGGCCACATCAGAAAGAAGCTCGACCGCTTCGGCATCGACACCTCGCACTTCACCAGCGGGCGCAGATACGGCGGGAGTCCGCTACCTCTCGACCGACTGAGCGCCGCAGTTGCGGAGTCCAGGAGCCTTGCCGGAGTACTCAAGCACCTCGGCCTGGCCGACAACGGGGCAGCTCGCGCACACGTCAAGCGCAGCATCGGCGTGCACGGCCTGTCGTCCGCGCACTTCACAGGGCAGGGGCACCGCCGGGGTAGGCCGTCCCCGAACCGCCAGTCGGCGTCGGACATCCTGCGGCGTCTCGAATCCGGTTCCGCACGCGCCAAGACCGTCATGTTGCGGCGCGCACTCGACGAGATCGGGGTTCCTCACACATGCGGAGCATGCGGCGTCGGGGACACCTGGCGGGGTAAGCGGCTCGTGTTGGAGATCGACCACATCAACGGCGACCGGCTGGACAACCGGTCGGAGAACCTGCGATACCTCTGTCCGTCCTGCCACAGTCAGACGGTGACGTTCGGCAGGCGAGATCCACGCGCGATGATCAGCTTGCCAGGCTGACCACTTAGTGATATACTTAAACCGTAGGGCCTGTACCCCAGTGGCTAGAGGGCGCCGGTTTAGGTCCGGTGTGTCGTGGGTTCGAATCCCACCGGGCCCACATGAATATGGCCATTCCCTTGCACAAGGGAATGGCCATATCGCTGTTCTCAGCCAAGAAGTTCGGCCACGATCGGTGCCAGCGCCCGGAACGCTTCCCCCCGGTGGCTGATCGCGTTCTTCTCCGACGGAGTCAGTTCCGCGCAAGTGCGGGTGTCACCGAGCGGTTGGAGGATCGGGTCGTAGCCGAAGCCGCCGGTTCCCGTAGGCGTGTGGCGGAGGGTGCCGGGGAGGCGGCCTTCCACGACGCGTTCGGTGCCGTCGGGGAGGGCGAGGGCTGCCGCGCAGGCGAAGTGCGCGGCGCGGTGGGTGTCGTCGATGTCGGAGAGCTGGGCGAGCAGGAGGGCGAGGTTGGCGGCGTCGTCGCCGTGGGTGCCGGCCCAGCGGGCGGAGAAGATGCCGGGGGCGCCGCCGAGGACGTCGACGCAGAGGCCGGAGTCGTCGGCGACGGCGGGCAGGCCGGTGGCCTGGGCCAGGGCGTGGGCCTTGAGGAGGGCGTTCTCGGCGAAGGTGACGCCGGTTTCCTTGACGTCGGGGATCTCGGGGTAGGCGTCCGCGCCGACGAGGTCCACGGCGAGACCTGTGTCGGCGAGGATGGCGCGGAGTTCGGTGACTTTGTGGGCGTTTCGGGTCGCGAGGACAAGGCGCTGCATGGCGTCGATTATCTCCTGGCGGGAAGCGCGGCCCGGCCGTCAGCCCGGGGTGCAGACCTTGGTGAGTTCGCCGGCCGCGTCCGCGACCGGCGTCACGTCCGGGGTGGTTCCGTTGTTGGCGGCTGTGCGGGCGTTCTTGACCGCGGTGTTGAGGTCGTTGACGGCCTTGCTGACGTCGGCGTTGCCGGTCTTGTTGCCGACGTCCTTGAGGTCGCGGGAGATCTGGTCGAGGGCGTTGACGGCGTCCTGCGGGCTGTTGCCGGCGTTGCTGACGGCGTTCTGCAGGTTCTGGACGTCGCCCGCGACCACGGCGGCCACGTGGGCGCAGTCGAGTGCCTTGTCGATGGCGCTGCAGCCGGCGGCGGCCGGGAGCGTCAGGGCGGCGGCCGCGGCGAGGGCGGCGACGGTGATGCGGCGGCGCGTGGCCATGGGTGGGTTCCTCCCCCGGGGATCTCCGTGTGAGATCTGTATCGGTAGACACGCGCCGCGTGGCGCCCCAGTTGCCTGGTTGCGCGAAAGTGACAGGTTTCGCGATGGGTATCAGCGGTCGGTATCAGCGGTGAGTACTAGCCCAGTACGGCGAGCTGAGCTGCTGTCAGTTCGGCGCAGCCGCCGACGGCGAGGTCGAGGAGGGCGTTGAGTTCGGTGCGGTCGAAGGGGGCGCCTTCCGCGGTGCCCTGGACCTCGATGAAGCGGCCGTCGCCGGTGCAGACGACGTTCATGTCGGTCTCGGCCTTGACGTCTTCCTCGTAGGCGAGGTCGAGGAGGGGTACGCCGTCGACGATGCCGACGCTGACGGCGGCGACGGTGCCGGTGAGGGGTTTGGCGGTGGCGCGGATGAGCTTCTTCTGCTGCATCCAGGTGACGGCGTCGGCGAGGGCGACGTAGGCGCCGGTGATGGCGGCGGTGCGGGTGCCGCCGTCGGCCTGGAGGACGTCGCAGTCGAGGACGATGGTGTTCTCGCCGAGGGCCTTGTAGTCGATGACGGCGCGCAGTGAGCGGCCGATGAGGCGGGAGATCTCGTGGGTGCGGCCGCCGATCTTGCCGCGGACGGATTCGCGGTCGCCGCGGGTGTTGGTGGCGCGCGGGAGCATGGAGTATTCGGCGGTGACCCAGCCTTCGCCGCTGCCCTTGCGCCAGCGGGGTACGCCTTGGGTGGCGCTGGCGGTGCAGAGGACTTTGGTGTCGCCGAAGGAGACGAGGACCGAGCCCTCGGCGTGCTTGCTCCATCCGCGCTGGATGGTGACGGGGCGGAGCTGTTCGGGGGTGCGGCCATCGAATCGAGACATGGTTCGACCCTATCGACAAACGGCGGGGGCCCGTTCCGGTCGGAACGGGCCCCCGCGGGTGTCGGTGGTGCGCTGAGGGGTGAGCTCAGTTGTGCGGTGAGCTCAGTTGTGCGGTCGGCTCAGTTGTGCGCTGGGCTCAGTTGTCCGGTGAGCTCAGTTGTCCATCATGTCTTCGATGTCGGCGGCGATGGGGTCGGCGTCGGTGCCGATGACGACCTGGATCGCGGTGCCCATCTTGACGACGCCGTGGGCGCCGGCCTTCTTGAGGGCGGCCTCGTCGACGAGGCCGGGGTCCTTCACCTCGGTGCGGAGGCGGGTGATGCAGCCCTCGACCTCTTCGATGTTGTCGAGTCCGCCGAGTCCGGCGACGATCTGCTCAGCCTTGGTGGCCATTGCTCACTCCTGAGTGTCTCGGCCCGGCGGCCCGGCCCGGTTTCAAACGGTAACGCACGTTTGGCCCATCTTCGCGGGCAGGGTTCCGGTTTGTGACGAAAGATAACGATCACTGGTGCCGTGCCCTCGGGGGCGTAGTGCCACCCACGTCGTAAATGGTCTACACCACTTTGGGCCAGGCGACAAAACAGAGGCGACACGACAGCCGCCTGACCGGCAGCCACCAGGAGGCCACCGATGAGTTCGGACAACGCCGCCGTCGGGCAGCAGCCCCGGAAGAAGTGGACCAGTGTCCTCTTCCAGGGGCTGCAGAAGATGGGCCGCAGCCTGCAGTTGCCGATCGCGGTGCTTCCGGCGGCGGGCATCCTGAACCGGCTCGGCCAGCCGGATGTCTTCGGCGCGGACGGGCTGGGCTGGGACAAGGTCGCCAAAGTCTTCAACGGCGCCGGAGGTGCGCTGCTGGACGGCTCGTTGGGCCTGCCGATGCTGTTCGCCGTGGGTGTGGCGATTGGCATGGCCAAGAAGGCGGACGGCTCGACCGCGCTGGCCGCGGTGGTGGGCTTCCTCGTCTACTTCAACGTGCTGCGCCAGTTCCCGGTGGACTGCGGCGGCGCCGCCAAGTTCTCCACCGGGGTCTGCCTGGAGGGTACGACGGTCACCGCGGCCGCCTTCCAGAACCCGGGGGTCTTCGGCGGCATCGTGATCGGCCTGGCGACGTCCTACTTCTGGATGCGCTATCACCGGACGAAGCTGGTGGACTGGCTCGGCTTCTTCAACGGGCGCCGGCTGGTCCCGATCATCATGGCCTTCGTGGCGATCGTCTTCGCGGTGATCTGCCTGTGGGTCTGGCCGCCGATCGGCGACGCGCTCACCAGCTTCAGCAAGTGGCTGGTCGACCTGGGCTCGGTCGGGTCCGGCATCTTCGGTGTGGCCAACCGCGCGCTGCTCGTCATCGGCCTGCACCAGTTCCTGAACGTGTTCGTGTTCTTCCAGTTCGGCGACTTCACCAAGCCGGACGGCGCGGTCGTGCACGGTGACATCCCCCGCTTCCTGGCGGGCGACCCGACGGCCGGCCAGTTCACCTCGGGCTTCTTCCCGATCATGATGTTCGCCCTGCCTGCCGCGGCGCTGGCGATGGCGCACTGCGCCAAGCCGCACCGCCGCAAGGAGATCACCGGCATGATGGTGTCGATCGGTCTGACGTCGCTGGTCACCGGTATCACCGAGCCGATCGAGTACTCGTTCCTCTTCATCGCACCGGTGCTGTACGCGATCCATGCGGTACTGACCGGTGTCTCGCTGGCCGTCACCTGGGGCCTCGGCGTGCATGACGGCTTCAGTTTCTCGGCGGGTCTGATCGACTACGGCCTCAACTGGGGGCTGGCCACCAAGCCCTGGTTGATCATTCCGATCGGGCTCGCCTTCGCGGTGGTGTACTACGCCCTCTTCCGCTTCGTGATCACCAAGTTCAACCTCGCGACGCCCGGCCGGGAGCCGGAGGACGTCGAGGAGGAACTGGTGCAGGAGAACATCAAGTAGCGCGATGGCCACCCGGAGAAATCCGGGCATGAAGTCCCGCCCCGAACGGCCCCCGAGTCCTTGGACCCGGGGGCCGTTCGGCATGTGGTTTAGACCACCGGAACTGGGGATTCCTTTATCCCGCCCCGACGTGTTAAAACTGGTCTACACCACTCAGTGGTATAGACCATAGCGGCGGGCCGTCCCCCTTGAAGTGCCCGCCTCACCAGGAGGAATCTGATGAGTACGGCCACCGCTACGGCGGCCCCCGCGAAGAAGCGGGGCTCCGGTCTCTTTTCCGGTCTGCAGAAGGTCGGTCGCAGCCTCCAGCTGCCGATCGCCGTTCTGCCGGCCGCGGGCATCCTGCTCCGCCTCGGCCAGGACGATGTCTTCGGCGACAAGGGCCTCGGCTGGCACAAGGTCGCGGCGGTCTTCGCGACCGCCGGCGGCGCGGTCTTCGACAACCTGCCGATGCTGTTCTGTATCGGTGTGGCGATCGGCTTCGCCAAGAAGGCCGACGGCTCGACCGCGCTCGCCGCGCTGGTCGGCTTCCTGGTCTACAGCAACGTCCTGAAGGCGTTCCCGGTCACCGACGCCGTCATCAAGGCGGGCAAGGACGACCCGGCGGTCTACAACAACCCCGGCGTCCTCGGCGGCATCATCATGGGTCTGCTCGCCGCGGTCCTGTGGCAGCGCTACCACCGCAAGCAGCTGGTCGACTGGCTCGGCTTCTTCAACGGCCGCCGCCTGGTGCCGATCATCATGGCCTTCGTCGGCACGCTCGTCGGTGTCGTATTCGGCCTCGGCTGGGAGCCGGTCGGCAAGGTCATCAGCAACTTCGGTGAGTGGATGACCGGTCTGGGCGCCGTGGGCGCCGGTCTGTTCGGCCTCATCAACCGCGCGCTGATCCCGGTCGGCATGCACCAGTTCGTGAACTCGGTCTCCTGGTTCCAGCTCGGTGACTTCAAGAACTCCGCGGGCGAGGTCGTGCACGGCGACCTGACCCGGTTCTTCGCCGGTGACCCCACCGCTGGACAGTTCATGTCGGGCTTCTTCCCGATCATGATGTTCGGCCTGCCGGCCGCCGCCATCGCCATCGCGCACTGCGCCCGCCCCGAGCGCCGCAAGGCCGTCATGGGCATGATGATCTCGCTCGCGCTGACCTCGTTCGTCACCGGCATCACCGAGCCGATCGAGTTCTCGTTCATGTTCATCGCCCCGGTGCTCTACGTGATCCACGCGCTGCTGACCGCCGTCTCGATGGCCGTCACCTGGGCGCTGGGCGTGCACGCCGGCTTCACCTTCTCGGCCGGCTTCATCGACTACTTCCTGAACTGGAACCTCGCCACCAAGCCGTGGCTGATCATCCCGATCGGGCTCTGCTTCGCGGTGATCTACTACGTGGTCTTCCGCTTCGCGATCACCAAGTTCAACCTCATCACCCCGGGCCGCGAGCCCGAGGAGGAGATCGAGGACCTCACCAAGGCGTGAGCCGGGTGAACCCCGCTCGTTGAGAACGGCGCGAGGCCCCCGGAACCGTACGGTTCCGGGGGCCTCGCGCATGCAAAGATGCATGCAACCGGTGTAGCCTGGAGTCATGGTCGCTCTCCAGATTCGTGACGTCCCCGACGAACTGCGCAACAAACTCGCCGCCATAGCGCAGGAACGCGGGCAGTCGCTGCAGAACTACCTGCTCGACGTCGTCAATGACGAAGTCAGGCGCCGGGACAACGTGGCCGAGCTGCAGCGTTTCTCCAGGCACTCCTACGGGACCCGGCTCACCCGGGACGACGTCCTCGGCACGCTGGGCGCCGAACGGACTGAGCGTGACACGACCATGGGCCTGCCCGGTGGCACCGGATGATCGTTGTCGATGCCTCGGTCTTCGCCTTCTCCCTGCTCGACGAGGGGCCGACGGGCGACCGCTGCCGAGCGGCACTCGCCGCCGACGACCGGTGGATCGCCCCTGAACACTGGATGGTCGAGGTGCTCTCGGTGGTGAGGGGCAACCTGCTGGGAGGGAAGATCAGCGCGCGACACGCGGCCGACGCTGTTGACGCGCTGGCCCGGATCGATCCGGTCGTGCCACTCACCAGGGTGTTACTGCCCCGGATGTGGGAACTCCGGGGCAACGTCACCGCCTATGACGCGGCGTATGTGGCGGCCGCCGAGGCGTACCGGTGCACCCTGGTGACCACGGATGGCCGCCTGGCGCGCGCTTCCGGCCTGCGCTGCACCGTCGACGTCATCGACTGACGCGGCTCAGATCTCGTACACCGCGCCCGACGTGGCGAGTTCCACCGGGCCGTCGAAGACGGCGCGGGCGTCGGTGAGGTTGCGGGCGGGGTCGGTCCACGGCGGGATGTGGGTGAGGACGAGGCGCCCGGCGCCGGCGCGGTCGGCGTGTTCGCCGGCCTGGCGACCGTTGAGGTGCAGCTCGGGGATGTCTTCCTTGCCGTGGGTGAAGGAGGCTTCGCACAGGAAGAGGTCGGTGCCGTCGGCGAGGCCGAGCAGCGCGTCGCAGGGGCCGGTGTCACCGGAGTACGTCAGGGTCCGGCCGTCGTGTTCGATGCGGAAGCCGAACGCTTCGACGGGGTGGCTGACCCGGTCGGTGGTGATGGTGAAGGGGCCGAGCGTGAAGCTGCCGGGTTCCAGGGTGCGGAAGTCGAAGACCTCGCTCATGCACTTCTCGTCGGGCATGTCGCCGTAGGCGGTGGAGAGCCGGCGCTCGGTGCCTTCGGGGCCGTAGACGGGGATGGCGTCGGCGGGGCCGCCGTCGTGGCGGTAGTAACGGGCCACGAAGTAGCCGCACATGTCGATGCAGTGATCGGCGTGCAGATGGCTGAGCAGGACCGCGTCCAGGTCGTAGAGGCCGCAGTGGCGCTGCAGTTCGCCCAGGGCTCCGTTGCCCATGTCGAGCAGCAGCCGGAAACCGTCGGCCTCGACGAGGTAGCTCGAGCAGGCCGATTCC
This sequence comes from Streptomyces sp. H39-C1, assembly GCF_027158125.1. NCBI lineage: Bacteria > Bacillati > Actinomycetota > Actinomycetes > Kitasatosporales > Streptomycetaceae > Streptomyces > Streptomyces sp. H39-C1. The sequence goes on along the minus strand of NZ_JAPVLS010000052.1, from coordinate 45,794 downwards.
GCGGACGGGAACGAACCCGAGCAGCCGACGACGGTGAGCTTCATGCCGTGAAACCTCCGTGGGCGCGCCACAGATCGCCCCCATACCGGTTGGAGTGGGGGGTTAGGCGGGTGCGGTCCGCCATGTGTTGACGAGAGTAAGGCGCGGGGCGGGCCGACGCGCCTCCTCCGTGCCCTGTTGTGGGCGGAATCACCAGTACGAGGGGCGGCCGGTACGGTCGGTTCCGATTGAGGATCTTCTTCGACAGATTTTCGACTGTGGGAGCCCATATGGACATGACCTGGTGGTTGGTGGCGGTCGCGGCCGTGGTCGTACTGGCTGTTTTCTCGGTGTGGACGCGGTCGGCGGCGCGGCGGCGGCCCGGTGGTCCGGTGCGGCCGCCGCGCGCGGCGGATCGTCCGGGGCCCGGGCGTGGCGGGCGGCGGGCGCCGGCCGCGGGGGAGATCTGGTGGGCGGACGTGCCGTTCGAGGACGGGTCGGGGGCGAAGGACCGGCCGTGTCTGGTGCTGTCCGTGAAGGGGGGCACGGTGCGCGTCGCGAAGATCACCAGCAAGTACCACGAGGAGCTGCCGGGGGTGATCGCCCTGCCGCCGGGAACCGTGGGCGACGCGCAGGGCCGTACGAGTTATCTGGAGACCGACGAGCTGCGGGAGGTGCGCTCCGCGGCGTTCCGCCGCCGGGCGGGTGTGCTGGACGCGGCGCTGTGGCAGCAGGTGCGGCGGATGGTGCGCTGACCGCGGCCGGCCGCCCGGGTGGGCCGGCCGGCGCCGCGTGGGTGCGCGGGGGTGGTCAGGCCCAGAGCTGGCCGTGCAGCTGTTGGACCGCGGCTTCGGTGCTGGGGGCGGTGTAGATGCCGGTGGAGAGGTACTTCCAGCCGCCGTCGGCGACGACGAAGACGATGTCGGCACGCTCCCCCGCCTTGTGGGCCTTGGCGGCGACGCCGAGTGCGGCGTGCAGGGCAGCGCCGGTGGAGACGCCGGCGAAGATGCCCTCCTGCTGGAGGAGCTCGCGGGTGCGGCGGACGGCGTCCTCGGATCCGACGGAGAAGCGGGTGGTGAGGACGGACTCGTCGTAGAGCTCGGGGACGAAGCCCTCGTCGAGGTTGCGCAGTCCGTAGACGATGTCGTCGTAGCGGGGCTCGGCGGCGACGATGGCGACTCCGGGGACCTTCTCGCGCAGGTAGCGGCCGACGCCCATCAGGGTGCCGGTGGTGCCCAGGCCGGCGACGAAGTGGGTGATGGTGGGGAGGTCCGTGAGGATCTCCGGGCCGGTGGTCGCGTAGTGGGCGCCCGCGTTGGCGGGGTTGCCGTACTGGTAGAGCATCACCCAGTCGGGGTGTTCGGCGGAGATCTCCTTGGCCATCCGGACGGCGGTGTTGGAGCCGCCCGCGGCCGGTGAGGAGATGATCTCGGCGCCCCACATCGCGAGCAGTTCGCGCCGCTCCGACGAGGTGTTCTCGGGCATGACGCAGACGATGCGGTAGCCCTTGAGGCGCGCGGCCATGGCCAGCGAGATGCCGGTGTTGCCCGAGGTGGGTTCGAGGATGGTGCAGCCGGGGGTGAGCCGGCCGTCCGCCTCGGCCTGCTCGATCATGTGGAGCGCGGGGCGGTCCTTGATCGAGCCGGTGGGGTTGCGGTCCTCCAGTTTGGCCCAGACGCTGACGGCGTCGGACGGGGACAGGCGCGGGAGGCGGACGAGCGGGGTGTTGCCCACCGCCGCCAGCGGGCTGTCGTAGCGCATCAGACAGCGTTCGTTTCGGTCGCCGCGGAGCCGGAGCCGCCGGCGACGGCCGGCAGGATCGTGACGCTGTCACCGTCGGTGAGCTTGGTGCTGATGCCGTCGAGGAAGCGGACGTCCTCGTCGTTGAGGTAGACGTTGACGAATCGGCGCAGGCCGCCGTCGACGACGATGCGCTCGCGGATTCCGGTGTGCCGGCTCTCGAGGTCCGAGAAGAGTTCGTCGAGCGTGCTGCCCGCACCGTCGACGGCCTTGGCGCCGTCGGTGTAGGTGCGGAGGATGGTCGGAATGCGGACCTCGATGGCCATGGGTGGGCTCCGTTACATGCGGGCGTCAGACGGGGGGACGTGCGGGCGTGCTGTGCGGCGTGCCGGGGGTGGCGGCAGTGCTCAGGCGCGCGGACAGGCGGCGCTGGCGACACGGCAGAGGTCGACGTGCAGCCGCGCGACGAGCAGCATGCCCGGCGGGTTGTTCTTCACGTCGTGGGGAACCATGGGCTCATCGTATCGATTCCCGGGCGCGGTCCGAGACAGGCGTCCCACGATTCGGACCTCAGGCGCCGGAGGCCACTACCCGCACGTCTTCTTCGGTCACGACCCCGTCCACAATGCGGAACGAGCGGAACTGGAACTCCTCCGCGGTCGAGACCAGGACGTAGTGCGCGCCAGGCTCGTTCGCGTAGGTGATGTCGGTACGGGACGGGTACGCCTCGGTGGCGGTGTGCGAGTGGTAGACGATCACCGGCTCCTCGTCGCGGTCGTCCAGGTCGCGGTAGAGCTTGAGCAGGTCGGTGGAGTCGAACTCGTAGAACGTGGGTGAGCGGGCCGCGTTCAGCATGGGGATGAAGCGCTCGGGGCGGCCGCTGCCCTCAGGTCCCGCGACGATGCCGCACGCCTCGTCGGGGTGGTCGGCGCGGGCGTGGGCGACGATCGCGTCGTGGATCTCCTGCGTGATGGTGAGCATTGGGAAAAAGTAACAGCGCGCGAAGCGCCCACTGCAAGGGTGGGGGTGGGCGACGGGCGGGAAAAGTAACAGCGCGCGAAGCGTACGAAGGCCCGCCCCAGGGGTGCGGGGGCGGGCCTTCGCGGCAGGTGGTGGCTTCGGCGCGCGGTGGTTCAGCTCGCGGCGTCGGCCAGTGCGGGTTCCGGGGCGACGTGCGGCTTGGGGGCGAACGCCTCCGGGTTCTTCCGCTTGAGCCAGGCGTACCCGATGCCGAGGATCGCGAACCACACGGGAGCGCTGTAGAGCGAAATCCGGGCGTCCTTGTCGATGCCGATCAGGACCATCACGCCGGCCAGGAAGATCAGCGCGATCCAGCTGGTGTACGGGGCGCCCGGCGCCTTGAACCAGGCTTCGGCGGCGCGGCCGGCCTTGACCGCCGCGCGGTAGCGCAGATGGGAGATGAGGATCATCGCCCAGGTCCAGACGCCGGCGACGGTGGCGAAGGCGGTGATGTAGGTGAAGGCGCCGTCCGGGTCGACGTAGTTGATCCAGACGCCGATGCCCATCAGGGCGACGGAGACGAGGATGCCGGTGGCCGGGGTCTGGCGTGAGTTGAGCTTGGCGAAGGCCCTGGGGCCCTGCCCGTTGACGGCCAGGTCGCGCAGCATGCGGCCGGTGGAGTACATGCCGGAGTTGCAGGACGACAGGGCGGCGGTGAGGACCACGAAGTTCACGATGGCCGCGCCGAACGGGATGCCGATCTTGGCGAAGGCGGCCACGAACGGGCTGACGCCCGGCTGGAACTCGGTCCAGGAGACGACGCCGAGGATCACGATGAGCGCGCCGACGTAGAAGACGCCGATCCGCCAGGGCAGCGTGTTGATGGCCTTGGGGAGCGTCTCGCGGGGGTTCTCGGCCTCACCGGCGGTGACGCCGACGAGTTCGACGGCGAGGTAGGCGAACATCACGATCTGCAGCGTCATGAGGGACTTGCCGACGCCGTTGGGGAAGACCCCGCCGTCACCCCACAGATGGCTGAGCGAGGCGGTGTCGCCGGCGGCGGAGAACCCGATGGTCAGAACGCCGATCCCGATGAGGATCATGCCGATGATCGCGGTGACCTTGATCATCGAGAACCAGAACTCGACCTCGCCGAAGACCTTCACCGAGATGAGGTTCACTCCGAAGAGCACCAGCAGGAAGATCAGGGCGGAGATCCACTGGGGGATGTCCTTCCACCAGTAGGTGATGTACACCGAGGCGGCGGTGACCTCGGCCATGCCGGTCACCACCCACATCAGCCAGTACGTCCAGCCGGTGACGAACCCCCAGAACGGGCCCAGGAACTCGCGGGCGTAGTCGGCGAAGGAGCCGGACACGGGGCGGTAGGTGAGCAGTTCGCCCAGGGCCCGCATGATGAAGAAGATGATGACGCCGGCGATGGCGTACATCATGATCAGGCTCGGTCCGGCCTGATGGATGGCCTTGCCGGCGCCCAGGAAGAGGCCGGTGCCGATGGCACCGCCGATGGCGATCATCTGGATCTGCCGGCTGCCGAGCCCTCGCTGGTAGCCCTCTTCGCTGACGGGCGCGGCGGCCGCGTCGTCGTGGTGCCCGGTGTGTTCCGTCGGCATGGTGGTGGTGCGCCTTTCTCCATATCCCCCCGGACAGTGGAGTTGCGAGCCGGCGATCGGCCGGCTCAGCGCCTGGCGGAACAGGGATGGCGTCCCGGCCAGTGGTCGGAATTAGTACCACGGGCTGAGACGCCGTCGGAAAAGGGGAATGTGACGCGGGCCACGGGAAAAACACCCCGAAGGTGAAGTGAAGCCGCATACCGGATGATCGCGGTGACATGATCGTTATCCGGATTTGAGCGTCCGCTGAGCGAATGCCGGACGTCACAGCGTCTCGATCAGCGTCTCCTGCAGACCGCCGAGCCACAGGTACGCCATCACCATCGGCTTGAGCGGATCGTCGTCCGGCAGCCGGTAGAGCTCGGTGTCCTCGTCGGTGACCTCCAGCCGGGTGCCGATGGTCAGCCGCAGGTCGTTGAGGGCGCCGAGCCAGCGGCGGGCGTCCTCGGGCGTGAGCAGCAGCTCAGGGGCGCCGGCGTCGAGCGCGCGGACCACGGCCAGCGCGTCCTCGCGCTTGCGGGTGCGCAGGTCGTTCTCGGTGAAGCGGCGGAACTCCGAGGACTGGGCGGTGTCCTCGTAGGCGTCGGGGAAGAGCCGGGCCAGCGCCGGGTCGGCCGGGGGCTTCGTCGGCCCGTCGGGCGGGAACAGCGCGGCCAGCGGGTCGTCGGAGACCGGCTCCTCCCCCGGGCCGATCATCTCCAGGAGCTGCACGGCGAGGCTGCGCAGGATGGAGATCTCGACGGTGTCGAGGGTGATGACGGCGCCGCCGCCCGGGGCGGGTTCGAAGTAGCCGGCCATCAGCGGTCCTGCTGCAGGGTCGCCCACAGGCCGTAGCCGTGCATCGCCTGCACGTCGCGCTCCATCTCTTCGCGGGTGCCGCTGGAGACGGCGGCGCGGCCCTTGTGGTGGACGTCCTTCATGAGTTTGACGGCCTTGTCCTTGGAGTACCCGAAGTAGGCCTGGAAGACGTACGTCACGTAGCTCATGAGATTGACGGGGTCGTTGTGCACCAGGGTCACCCAGGGGACGTCCGGGTCGGGTACTTCGAAGGTGGCCTCGGTCGACTCGGGCCGTGCGATCTCTGCGGGAGCGACAGAACAGCGCGCGGAGCGCGTCCTTGGAAGGGCGGGGGCGGGAGACGGGTGGGCACTCATCACTCCTCCAATGCTGCCGCTATGGCGGCGCTTCGCACAAATGGACGCGGAAGCGCAGAGAAATCGTCACTCTGACGAGTAGTCGGGGTACTATCCCGTTCCATGAGCGCTGCAGATCTGGGGCTGCCGGTGGCCGTACCGTCCACCGCGCTGTTCACCGACCGGTACGAGTTGACGATGTTGCAGGCCGCGCTGCGCAGCGGGGCGGCGCACCGGCACTCGGTGTTCGAGGTCTTCACCCGCCGGCTGCCGGAGGGCCGCCGGTACGGTGTCGTCTGCGGCACCGGCCGGGTGCTGGACGCGGTGGAGAACTTCCGCTTCGACGCCGATGTGCTGGACTTCCTCGCCCGCGAGAACGTGGTGGACGGGCCGACGTTGGAGTGGCTGGCCAAGTACCGCTTCACCGGCGACATCTGGGGTTACCCCGAGGGTGAGGTGTACTTCCCCGGCTCGCCGATCCTGCGGGTGGAGGGCAGTTTCGCCGAGGCGGTGATCCTGGAGACGGTGATCCTGTCGATCCTCAACCACGACTCCGCCATCGCGGCGGCCGCGTCCCGGATGGCGGTCGCGGCCGGCGGTCGTCCGCTGATGGAGATGGGCGCCCGGCGGGCGCACGAACTGGCGGCGGTCGCCGCCTCGCGGGCCGCGTACGTCGGCGGCTTCCTGTCCTCCTCGAACCTGGCGGCCGGCTTCCGCTACGGGCTGCCGACGATCGGCACGGCCGCGCACGCCTTCACGCTGCTGCACGACACCGAGCGGGACGCCTTCGTCGCCCAGGTCGAATCGCTCGGCCGGGGCACGACGCTGCTGGTGGACACCTACGACCTGATGTCGGCGGTCCGTACCGCCGTGGAGGTCGCCGGGCCCGAGCTGGGCGCCGTCCGCATCGACTCCGGCGACCTGCTGCTCCTCGCCCACCGGGTGCGGCAGCAGCTGGACGACCTCGGCGCCAAGGACACCCGGATCGTGGTGACCTCCGACCTCGACGAGTACGCCATCGCCTCGCTGGCGGCGGCGCCGGTGGACGCGTACGGGGTCGGCACCTCGCTGGTGACCGGCAGCGGCCACCCGACCTGCTCCATGGTCTACAAGCTGGTCTCCCGGGCCTCGTCGAACGAGCCGGACGCGCCGATGGTGGCCGTCGCCAAGAAGTCGATGGGCGCCAAGAGCAGCGTCGGCGGCCGTAAGTGGGCGGCCCGGCGGCTGGACGACGACGGGGTCGCGGAGGCGGAGGTGGTCGGCACCGGGCCCGTGCCGCCGGAGCTCGAGGACCGGCAGCTGCTGGTTCCGCTGGTCCGCGGCGGGGAGATCACCGGCCGTGAGCCGCTGGAGGCGGCCCGCACCCGGCACATCGAGGCGCGCGCGGGGCTGCCGCTGTCCGCTTCGCAGCTCTCCCGCGGCGAGCCGGTGCTCCCCACGGAGCAGGTGTGACGCGGCGGCCGCCGGGGTCGGCGGGGCCGGGACTGTCGCGGATCGCGGCGCGAGTCCCTACGCTCGACGCGTGCCGCCTGTCCCCGCACGGCGGTCAGCCGACCGAAGAGGACCGCGAATGCACCGCGCACTGATCGTCGTGGACGTCCAGAACGATTTCTGCGAGGGCGGCAGCCTCGCGGTCGCCGGCGGCTCGGACGTGGCCGCCGCGATCACCGATCTCGTCGGGCAGGCCACTGCCTGCTACCGCCATGTGGTGGCCACCCGTGACCACCACGTCGACCCGGGGGACCACTTCTCGGACCGGCCGGACTTCGTGACGTCCTGGCCCGTGCACTGTGTGGCGGGCACCGAGGGCGTCGGGTTCCATCCGAACTTCGCGCCGGCGGTCGCCTCCGGCGCCGTGGACGCGGTCTTCGACAAGGGCGCGTACTCGGCCGCCTACAGCGGCTTCGAGGGCCTGGACGAGAACGGCATGGGGCTCACCGAGTGGCTGCGGGAGCGGGCCGTCACCGAGGTGGACGTGGTCGGGATCGCCACCGACCACTGCGTGCGCGCCACGGCCCTGGACGCGGCCCGGGAGGGCTTCGTCACGCAGGTGCTGCTGGACCTGACGGCGGGTGTCGCCCCGGCGACCACGGAGAGCGCGCTGGCCGAGCTGCTGGCCGCGGGCGTCCTGCTGACGGGCAAGCCGGCGGTCGGGGCCTGAGGGCGGTGCAGAGGGGCCCGGACGGCTCTGAGCGGCCCTGAGCGGGTCGGGAGGCCGGAGAAGCCGGGACCGCCCGCCCGCTCAGCCCGCGCGGCGGTGGGTGGCCCGGAAGGGCTGCCAGAGCTCTTCCGAGCCGGACGCGGAGTGCCGCCAGACGAGGCCGTCCGGGTGGTGCAGGACGGCGGTGACCTCGTCGGGCGTCGGCGGTTCGGTGTTGCCGCTGAGCCGGGCCGCCCGGAAGCCGAGATTCCGGAGCCGGGTGAGCGCCCGCTGGCGGTTCTGGGCGTGCACGATGACGCGGACGCTGTCCTCCGCGCCGCCCGGGTGGGGCAGCTTGAGAGCGACGACGACGTTGCCGTTGGGAAGCTTGGTGAATCCACCGACTGCCATGCCCACATAATCCGGTGATCGGCCCCCGCCCACCAGAGGGCGTGGGCCGAACACTGGATCAACGCAGGTCAGCGACCCGCAGGGCTGACCGCGACGATCGTGTTCTGTCCGTTCGGGGAGTCGAACAGGATCGAAATGCGGGTATTCGTGTTCGGCACCTGGACACTCGCGTACGGGTTGGTGTCGTACCAGTACGTGCCGTGACGGTCGTCGAAGACCGGGACGCCCGGCTTGGACTTGATCGTCGTGGCGACACCGTTCTTGTGCGCGGTGAGGGCGTCGGTCGGGTACCAGCCGAAGGTGGAGTCCGCGGACTGGATCTTGTTGCGGAACAGCGCGCCGTCGGACCAGGCGTCGGGCTTGGCGTGGGCGTCGATCGGCAGGATCTGGCCGTGGCCGGGGTGCTCGCCGACGTTGTTGTCCAGCTGCGAGGTGTCCCAGAGCCAGATCAGCAGGCCGTTCTGGTACGCGTAGTGCTCGACCTTCTTCGGGGCGGCGGCGCCGAACCCGAAGTTGTAAGGACCGGTCTTCAGGACCTTGTCGTAGCTGACGTACTCGCGGTTCTCCGCGATGTAGTACTGCGGGTACGACTTGGTGAAGGACGCCTCGGAGCGGCTGAAGCCGTTCGCGGTCCAGCCGTTGTCGTCACCCTCGGCACCGTCGGTGAAGACGGCGGCGCCGTCGGCGGTGATCGTCAGGTTGTCGGCCGCGAAGCCCTTCTGCGCGACGCCACCGTCGGTGCGGTAGCGGAAGCGCAGCTCGATCTGCTGGCCGGCGAAGGCGTCGAGCGGGTAGTTCATGTCCTTGTAGCCACCCGTGGTGCCGGTCATGGCCGGACGGCCGCTGCCGTTGCGGGTGATGGGCTGGCCGTCGATGGTGCCGTCGATCGGGGCCCAGTTGACGCCGCCGTTGGTGGACACCTCGGTGTAGAGGTAGTCGTAGCCGTCCTCGGCGTCGTACCAGCCCTTGAAGGACAGGGCCGCGGACGTCTTGCCGGTGAGGTCGACGTGGCGGGTCAGGGTGTTGCGCAGGTCGTTGCCGGCGCCGCTCCACCACTGCTTGGTGCCCGCGAAGGGCGTGGTGATCGCCGTGGTGACGCTCTTCGACGGCAGCGTCACGACCAGACCCTGCGGGTCCTTGGTGTTGTACTCGGCGACGCCGAGCTTGTGCGTCGAGAGCTTGGCGGCCTTGGCGGTGTCGTACTTCAGCCAGCCGAGCTGCATCTTGTCCCAGGCGTCCATGTCACCGGGCAGCGAGCCGATGTCGGTGGTGCCGTTGGAGAGCCAGGAGCCGGACGACATCAGCGACCAGAAGGCGGTGCCGTTCTCGCCGATGTACGTGGTGTCGTACAGGTCGGGCAGGCCGAGGTCGTGGCCGTACTCGTGGGCGTAGACGCCCAGGCCGCCGTTCTCCGGCTGCATCGTGTAGTCGCCGACCCAGATGCCGGTGTCGCCGATCGGGGTGCCGCCGAGCTGGTTGCCGGCCGGGCCGGTGAAGCCCTCGTCACCCTGGTAGGCGTAACCGCGGTGGGCCCACAGCGCGTCGGTGCCCTGGACGCCGCCGCCCGCGGACTCGTCCTCGCCCGCGTGCACGATCTGGAAGTGGTCGATGTAACCGTCGGGCTCGTTGAAGTTGCCGTCGTGGTCGAAGTCGTAACGGTCCCACTGGTCGTACTGGGCGAGGTCCGTCTTGATCTGCGCGGCGGTGCGGCCCTTGGCCTTCTGGTCCGCGGCCCACTGCGCGGTGCCGTCGCGGACCAGGTCCTCGACGGTGGCGCAGTTGGTGGCGCCGCACTTGTTGTTGCCGTAACGGGCCTCGTTGTAGTCGACCTTGACCCAGTCGGAGACCTCGCCGTTGACCGAGTAGCGGCCGGAGGACTGCTTCTCGTAGTACTTCGCCACCGACTCCTTCTTGGGGTCGTGGGAGAAGTAGAGGTCCTGGAAGGACTGCGCGTTGTAGTCCTTCCGCCAGGCGGTGCTGTTGTCCGTGGAACGGTCGGGTTCCGCTATCTGGTTGTGCAGCGGTCCGACGGTGCCGCCGTACTGCGGGTCGACCTTGTCGCCGAACTCGGCGAGGATCACGAAGATCTTGTCGGTCTTCTCGCGGCTCAGCTCGACGTACTTGCCCGCGCTGAGTTTGGCGACCTTGGAGCGGCCACTGTCCTGGACCGTGAGGTCCCCCGCGATCACCTTCTGCAGGGCGTCCTGCCGGCGTACCGCCTGCTCGCGCCCGAGCGGGCCGAGACGGTCGTCGTCGACCTTGGCCTTGGTGCCGGCCGGCGCCTTGCCGGTCGGCGCCTGCATCGGATCGTGGCTCGCCTGCGCCTCGTTGCCCGCCGCGGGAGCGGCTGCGGCCAAGGTCGCGGGCATCGCCATCGCACCGAGTGCGATGAGCGCCACCGCGAGGGTGGCGGGTCTGATGTTGCTGCGAAGATTCTTCAAGATGTCTTGACCTCCCCTTGGGAGATGCCATTGCATCCAAGTGCCGGAAGAAAAGACAGGTCTTGACTTGCTCATGGCAGACCAGTACGTTGACCGGCTTTTTAGGTCCGGATAACGGACATCAACCCAGGTGGACCGTCTGCCAGTTGAGACGGGTGGACCGGGTCGAGATTCCGTGCGCCCCCCTGTGCTCCCCCACCGTGGGTTAGGTCACGCTTACCAACCGTTCCCATGGGGCATGCCGATCCGTAGAGTCAGTTGCCGGCGCCCACGCATGAAGATGTCCACCGCCCCTTCCGACACTGCGACTTAACCGACGTATTCGAGGACGGATCCCGCCATGCCGCGTCCTACCCCCGCGCAACTCGCATACGGTTCCGCGACCGTTGTCCTGTCCACTCTTGCGATGCTGCTGCTGTCCGAGGCTCATTCCGGACCCAGCGTCGTCATCATCGCGGCGGCCGGGCTGCTGCTCGGCGTGCTGGTCGCGGTGACGACCACGATCCCGCTGACCGCCCGCGCCAAGGCCCGCGGCCGTACGACCTTCCGTACCGCGCCCGCGACGGTCCCCCGCCCACGGGTGCACAGTTCCGGCCAGTCCCGCGTCAGCGAGCACTCGCTGCGGCGTTGAGCGGCGGGCGGCGGCCCCGGAGCGGTTGCTCCGGGGCCGCCGTCGTGTGCTGACGGCGGGACCGGTACGACGACGGGGCCGGCCGGGTCCGCCGGGGCGGACCGTCACGCGGTGACGACGACGGTTTTCGCCGCCTTGTCGTGCAGACCCTGGCGGTACGGCTTGTCGAGCAGCAGCAGGATCCCGATGAGCACGATCCACAGGCACGGGCAGCAGAACAGTGTCGGCAGCCAGAACACACAGGCGCGGATCAGCGCGGCCGACGACGTGGGGACGGTGCCGTTGTCCAGCATGGCGATGCGCACGCCCAGCCACTTCTTGCCCAGGGTCTGGCCGGTCGCCCTGGTCATCCACCACTCGTAGCCGATGTAGAGGACCGCGGCCACACAGGACCCCAGCAGCGACCGGCCGTAGTTGATGTCGTCCGTGTCGGTCTGGAAGGTGCCGAAGGCCCAGTCGAGCAGGCCGACCGGGATGGAGATGAGGATGAAGTCGATGATCCTCGCGAGCAGCCGCTTGCCGACGTCGCCGAGCGGCGGCATGCCGGCCAGTGGGTCGGGCGTGCCACCGCCGTAGGGGTCGCCGCCGTAGGGGTCGCCGCCGTAGGGGTCGCCGCCGTAGGGGTCGCCGCCGTAGGGCGGCGGTGCGCCGCCGCCGGGCGGGGGACCACCGGGCGGCGGATTGCCGTACGGGTTGCCGCTGTACGGGTCGTTGCCGCCCCCGTCCTGCGGCGGCGGGTAGGAAGGCGGCTGCTGACCGTAGGGCGAGCCGCCGGGCGTACCGGGGCCACTGTCCTGGGGGGGCTTGGCGAAAGGATCGTCAGGAGATCCGGGCGACGGCTGGTCGGTACTCATGAACCGAGTGAAACCCGTAGGAAGCGGACGCGCCTTCCGGCAAGATCCGTTCGGGGTACCCCGAACGGACCGTCAGCGCCGCCCGCTACTGCCGGGCGACGAACGTACGGGCCGCCTTGTCGTGCCAGCACTGCCGCCAGGGGCGGTCGACCATGCACCACACCAGGCCGACGACGCCGACGACGAGCGCGTCGAGGACGGTGTGCGTCAGCCAGCGGCGCAGCGAGGGTCCGAAGCCGGGGGCGAGCTGCGACTCGATGTCGACCACCCGCAGCCCGAACAGCTTCTTGCCCAGCGTCCGGCCCCACTTGGCGGTGGGCAGCACCTCGTACAGCAGCCCGGCGACGAGGGCGACGCCGAGCACGATGGCCAGCTGGACGCCGGTGGTGCCGTCGATCAGCCAGACCGTGACGGTCTCACCGGTCTGCCGCGCCTCGTCCACCTTGTCCTTGAGGTGGCGGTAGGCGGCCGTGCCGAGCGGTACCGCCGCCACACCGGTGACCGCGAGGACGACGATCGTGTCGAGCAGCCGGGCGGCGAGGCGCCGGCCGAGCCCGGCCGGGCGGCCCTGCTCCTGCACCATCGACGCGAACGGGTCGTTCACCGGCGGCCGCCACGGCACCACACCCGCCGGCTCACCCTGCTGGCCCGGCACGGCGACGACGCCGCCGGCCGTGCCACCGCCCGTCCCGGCACCGGGACCCGCGCCGGGACCCGCCCCGCCGGGGCCCTGCCGGGCGAGTTCGTGCACCTGCTGCGCCCAGGGCGCGGGCGCGGCCTGGGCGGGGGGCGCGGACCCGGCGCGCCGCCCGTCCGTGCCCTCGCCCGCGGCGGGCTGCGACTGCTGCGGGGTCTGCGGCTGTTGCGACTGTCGCGGCATGTGCGGCTGCGGCTGCGGATGCGGATGCGGATGTTCCGGTGTCTGCGGCTGCGGCTGCGGCTGCCGCGGCGGGGTGCCCCACGGGGTCCCGGCGGCGGGGGTACCGGTGGCCGGAGTGCCGGTCGCAGGAGTGCCGGCCGACGCGCCGCGCGTGGCGGGCAGGTTGGCGTCCGGGGCAGCCCGCTCGGGACGCGGTTGCGGCTCCGCGGCGCCCCAGGTGGTGCGGGGCGGCTCGACGGCCGGCGTCGCCGACCAGACGGGGGCGGCGGCCGCGCCACGCCCGTCGGACGCCGCCGGTTCCGCGGTCCGCACCGGGTCCTCGTCGAAGAACATGACGCCCGACTCCTCGACGGCGGGCATGCCCGTACCGCCGCCGGAGGCCGGCGCGGGGGCCGGCGGGCCGGGCGTTCCCCGGCCGCCGGCGTCCTGCCCCGGCGGCGGGGCGAGCTCCTCGCCGGGCCGCGGTGCGGGACGGCTGGTGCCCGGCACCCAGGCGGCTCCGTTCCAGTACCGGATGTAGCCCGGGATCGACGGATCCGGGTAGTACCCCGGAACGGGGGAACCGGAGGAACCGGAGGAGCCAGTGGAGGGTGAGCTCATGGTTCGTGAGGTCCGTATCTATTCGGCCAGGGGAGTGCAATGACCACATCTACCAGACAGGCGGACCCGCCGGGTCCGCGGTACCGCACACCACACACCCTTACCGGGTGGGAGGGACCCGCGCGGGGCCTTCCGTAATTTTCACCGCGATTCGGAGAAGTCGCGTAATGGTTGGGGTTGTATGCGCTCTCTCCTGGTGCGGGCCCCGCGCAGCACCCGCTGCGCAACACCGCAAGGGGCCGCCCGCCAAGGAAAGGACGACGACCTGATGCAGACCGTGGTGGAACGCGAACTGGAACTGAACCTGGTGCTGTCGCCGGAGCGCAGCATTCCGGTACCGGCCCGGCTGGCCTATCGCACAGATGATCCCTTTGCTGTGCACATCACCTTCCATGTGGGCTCGGACGCCCCGGTGAACTGGACGTTCGCCCGCGAACTGCTGGTGGAAGGGGTGTTCCGGCCGTGCGGGCACGGGGACGTGCGCATCTGGCCGACGAAGGTCAACGGGCGCAGCGTGATCTGTATGGCGCTGAGCTCCCCGGACGGCAACGCGCTGCTGGAGGCGCCGTCCTCGCCGGTGGCGTCCTGGCTGGAGCGCACCCTGCGCGCCGTGCCGCCGGGGACCGAGCACGAGCAGCTCGGCATGGACGACGGGCTGAACGAGCTGCTGGCCCCGACGACCCGGGACGAGTTGTGGCTGCGCGATCCATGGACGGTGACGGACGAGTCGCCCGAGGGGTGAGGGCGCGGGGGAACGCGGGGGTTCAGAAGAGCTTGCCCGGGTTGAGCAGGCCGAGCGGGTCGAAGACCTGTCGTACGCCGCGCTGCAACTCCACGCCCACCGGGCCGAGTTCCCGGGCCAGCCAGTCCTTCTTCAGCAGGCCGACACCGTGCTCGCCGGTGATCGTCCCGCCGAGGGCCAGGCCCAGCGCCATGATCTCGTCGAAGGACTCACGGGCGCGCGCCGATTCGTCCTCGTCCGCTCCGTCGAAGCAGACGATGGGGTGGGTGTTGCCGTCGCCCGCGTGCGCGCACAGGCCGATGGTCAGCTCGTACTTCTGTGCGATGGCGGCGACGCCCTCGATCATCGGTGCGAGCTTGGTGCGCGGCACGCACACGTCGTCGATCATCGTCGCCGTGCCGACCCGTTCCAGGGCGACGAGGGCCATCCGGCGGGCCTGCAGCAGCAGCTCGGACTCGGCGGCGTCCTCCGCCGGGACGACCTGCGTGGCGCCGGCGGCCGTGCAGAGCTCACCGACCGCCGCGAGGTCCGCGGCGGGGTCGGGAGTGTCGAACGCGGCCAGCAGCAGCGCTTCGGTGGTCTCCGGCAGCCCCATGTGGGCCAGGTCGTTGACCGCCCGGATGGTGGTGGTGTCCATCAGTTCCAGCAGCGAGGGGGCGTGGCCGCGGGCCATGATCTCGCAGACCGCGGCGCACGCTGCCGCCGCGGACGGGAATTCCGCCGCGAGGACGAGCTGCCGCGGCGGGGCGGGCCGCAGCGCGAGCACCGCCCGCACGACGATGCCCAGCGTGCCCTCGGCGCCGACGAAGAGCCGGGTCAGGTCGTAGCCCGCGACGCCCTTGGCGGTGCGGCGGCCGGTGTTCAGCAGACGGCCGTCGGCGAGCACGACCTCCAGTCCCAGCACGTACTCGGCGGTGACGCCGTACTTCACACAGCACAGCCCGCCGGCTCCGGTGCCGATGTTGCCGCCGATGGTGCACTGCTCCCAGCTCGACGGATCGGGCGGGTAGTACAGGCCCTGCTCGGCGACCGCGCGCGACAGCACGGCGTTGACGACACCGGGTTCCACGACGGCGACCCGGTCGACCGGGTCGATCTCCAGGATCCGGTCCATCTTGACCAGCGACAGCACGATGCAGCCGTCCGACGCGTTCGCCGCACCCGACAGACCGGTGCGCGCGCCCTGCGGGACCACAGGCACCCGCAGCGCGGTCGCGGTGCGCATCACGTGCTGCACCTGCTCGACGGTGCGGGGCAGCACCACCACCGCCGGAGTGCCCGCCTCGGAGAAGCTCGCCATGTCATGGGCGTACGAGGCGGTGACGTCCCGGTCCGTGAGGACCGCCTCCGCCGGCAGTCCCTCGTGCAGTCGTTCGATCAGTTCGCGCATGGTTCCAGACTGGCACCCGGGCCGTGGCCGGGGAAGCTCTGCCGCCCCGGCACGGCCCGTCGGCGTACCCGTATCGCTCAGAGGTTGCCGCGCAGCTCCTGCTCGCGCTCGATCGCCTCGAAGAGGGCCTTGAAGTTGCCCTTGCCGAAGCCCATGGAGCCGTGCCGCTCGATCATCTCGAAGAAGACGGTCGGCCGGTCCTGGACCGGCTTGGTGAAGATCTGCAGCAGGTAGCCGTCCTCGTCGCGGTCGACCAGGATCTTCAGCTCACGGAGGGTCTCGACGGGGACGCGGGTCTCGCCGGCCCACTCGCCGAGGGTGTCGTAGTACGAGTCCGGGGTGTTGAGGAACTCGACGCCGGCGGCGCGCATGGCCCGCA
This sequence comes from Streptomyces sp. H39-C1, assembly GCF_027158125.1. NCBI lineage: Bacteria > Bacillati > Actinomycetota > Actinomycetes > Kitasatosporales > Streptomycetaceae > Streptomyces > Streptomyces sp. H39-C1. The sequence goes on along the minus strand of NZ_JAPVLS010000052.1, from coordinate 29,880 downwards.
CGGTCGCGACGATGTCGTTGGTGGCGAGGGCGATGTGCTGGACGCCGGGGCCGCCGTAGAACTCCAGGTACTCGTCGATCTGGGACTTCTTCTTGGCGATGGCCGGCTCGTTGAGCGGGAACTTCACCTTGCGGGTGCCGTCGGCGACGACCTTGGACATGAGCGCGGAGTACTCGGTGGCGATGTCGTCGCCCACGAACTCCTTCATGTTGGTGAAGCCCATGACGCGGTTGTAGAACGCCACCCACTCGTTCATCTTGCCGAGCTCGACGTTGCCGACGCAGTGGTCGATCGCCTGGAAGCGGCGGGTACCCGGCTCGACGATCGGGTCGGCGGCTGCGTAGCCCGGCAGGTACGGGCCGGTGTAGCCGGAGCGGTCGACGAGGGTGTGGCGGGTCTGGCCGTACGTGGCGATCGCGGCGAGGACGACGGTGCCGTGCTCGTCCGTCAGCTCGTGCGGCTCCTCCAGCCCTGTGGCGCCGTGCTCGACTGCGTAGGCGTAGGCGGCGCGGGCGTCCGGTACCTCGATGGCGAGGTCGATGACGCCGTCGCCGTGCTCGGCGACATGCGCCTCGAGGAACTTGCCGCGCTCGCTGGCGGTCCTGACGACCGAGGTGAAGACGAAGCGGGCGCCGCCGGACTCCAGCACGTACGACGCGGTCTCGCGGCTGCCGTTCTCCGGGCCGGAGTAGGCGACGCGCTTCATCCCGAAGGCGGTCGAGTAGTAGTGCGCGGCCTGCTTGGCGTTGCCCACGGCGAAGACGACGGCGTCCATGCCCTTCACCGGGAACAGGTCCTTCTGCTGGGCTTCGGCGGTCTGCTGCGTCTCAGTCGTCTCAGTCATGTCAAAAGCGTCGCCCTGCGGACCAGAGTGCGCAATAGTTGCCGATTTCACTGGACAATGAGCACAGTGAAGCGCCGGAATCACGGGTCAATCTGTGCAGTCTGACCATCGGAGGCGGTAGTCATGGGGATCGATGTGCTGGACGGGCAGCTGATCAAGCTGCTCGCCGATGAGCCGAGAATCGGGATGCTGGAGGCGTCCAGGCGGCTGGGTGTGGCCCGCGGGACGGCGCAGGCCCGGCTGGACCGGCTGCGGGCCAATGGGGTGATCCGGGGGTTCGGGCCGCAGGTGGATCCGGCCGCGCTCGGCTATCCGGTGACGGCTTTCGCGACGCTGGAGATCAAGCAGGGCCAAGGCGTGGACGTCCGCGCCCACTTGGCGGGCGTGCCCGAGGTGCTGGAGCTGCACACCACGACCGGCCAGGGCGACATGCTCTGCCGGCTGGTGGCCCGTTCGAACGCGGATCTTCAACGGGTGATCGACCGGGTTGTGGGCTTTGATGGCATCATGCGGGCCTCCACGGCGATCGTCATGGAAAATCCGGTGCCACTCCGGATCATCCCGCTGGTCGAACAGGCAGCGGAGGACCGCCCGTGACGTGACCGCCCGTGAGGTGACGGGACGGGCGGAACCCCGCGGTACGAGCAGGAGGGAGCCGGACGGTGAGTTTCTGGAGCTACCTCGGCAACCGGCACCAGCAGTTGCTGACCGACGCCTTCCAGCACGCCAGCGCCGTCTTCCAGTGCATGGTGCTGGCCACCGTCATCGGCGTCGTGCTCGGCGTCCTGACGTACCGCAGCGAGTGGGCGGGCAATCTGGCCGTCACCGCGACCTCGACCATCCTCACCATCCCGTCGCTGGCACTGATCGGTCTGCTGATCCCGGTGCTGGGCCTCGGCGTCCCGCCGACCGTCACCGCGCTGACGCTGTACGGGCTGCTGCCGATCGTGCGCAACGCCATCGTCGGGCTGCGCGGCGTCGACCCCACACTGGTGGACGCGGCAAAGGGCATCGGGATGTCGCGCTTCGCCCGGCTGGCCAAGGTGGAACTGCCGCTGGCCTGGCCGCCGATCCTGACCGGCATCCGCGTCTCCACGCAGATGCTGATGGGCATCGCGGCGATCGCCGCGTACGCGTCCGGCCCCGGGCTCGGCAACGAGATCTTCCGCGGTATCGCGTCACTGGGCAGTGCCAACGCCCTCAACCAGGTGCTCGCCGGCACGCTCGGCATCGTCGTCCTGGCGCTGCTCTTCGACGCCGCGTACATCGTCGTGGGCCGCATGACCATCCCGAGGGGGATCCGTGTCTGAACCGTCCGATCGGTCACCGGCGTCCGGCGCCTCGGTGGCTGGTGCCACCATCCAGCTGGAGAACCTGACCAAGCGCTATCCCGGCAGCGCCGAACCGGCGGTGGACAGCGTCAGCATGGAGATCAAGGCGGGCGAGACCGTCGTGTTCGTCGGCCCGTCCGGCTGCGGCAAGTCGACCACCCTGAAGATGATCAACCGGCTGATCGAGCCGACCTCGGGGCGGATCCGGATCGGCGACGAGGACGTCACCGACATGGACCCGGTCAAACTGCGCCGCAAGATCGGCTACGCGATCCAGTCCTCCGGGCTCTTCCCGCACATGACGGTCGCCGAGAACGTGGCGCTGGTCCCCAAGATGGTGGGCTGGTCGAAGTCCCGGGTGAAGGACCGCGTCGAGGAGATGCTCGACCTGGTGGGGCTGGACCCGCGCGAGTTCCACGGCCGCTACCCGCGCCAGCTGTCCGGCGGGCAGCAGCAGCGGGTCGGGGTCGCGCGCGCCCTGGCGGCCGATCCGCCGGTGCTGCTGATGGACGAGCCGTTCGGCGCCGTCGACCCGATCACCCGCGACCATCTGCAGGACGAACTGATCCGGCTGCAGCACGAACTGCACAAGACGATCGTCTTCGTCACCCATGACTTCGACGAGGCCATCAAGCTCGGCGACCGCATCGCGGTGCTGCGCGAGCACTCGCACATCGCCCAGTTCGACACCCCCGAGGCGATCCTCACCAACCCGACGGACGACTTCGTCTCCGGCTTCGTCGGCGCGGGCGCGGCCCTCAAGCGGCTGAACCTCACCCGGGTGCGGGACGTGGGAATCGCGGAGTTCCCCACCGTGACGGTCGACGACCCGCTGCAGGCCATCTTCGACCGGCTGCGTGACGCCACCACCAACGAACTGCTGCTGCTGGACAAGCGCGGCCGCCCGTACAAGTGGCTGCGGCGCGGCGACCTGATGCGCGCCAAGGGGTCCCTGGCGCGGGCCGGCACCCTCGTGCACGACACGGTGACGCGGGACGCGACGCTGCGCGACGCGCTGGAGGCGGTGCTCACCGACAGCGGCGGCCGGGTCGCGGTGACCGGCCGGCGCGGCGAGTTCATCGGCGTCGTGGACATGGAGACGCTGATGAACTCCGTCCACGAGATGCTGGAGGCCGACCGGCTCACCGCCATCGAGCACCGGCACGAGCTGGAGGAGCTGCGCAGGCAGCAGACGCGGCTGGAGCAGGAGGGTGCGGAGGCCGCTCCCCCGGAGGGACCGAAGAGGGCGGACGCATGAGCGCGCGCCGCCCCGAACGCCCGCCGGGCGAGCACGAGGTGCGCGGGCGGGCCTTCCGTGACGACCCGGAGGCGGCCGAGGACGACGGGGTGGCCGGGGCCGTCGGGACGGGCACCGGTCCGCTGCCGCACGAGGCGCCCGAGCGCCGGCTGCGCTGGCCCAAGCTGGTGATCACCCCGCTGGTGCTGGGCGCCGCGCTGGGCGCCACCTATCTGTGGATCAGCAACGCCGACCTCGACTCGATCGCGCACAACGCGCTGGCCGGCGACACCGTCCAGCTGCGGTTCTGGCAGAGCGTCAAGCTCACCGCGTACTCCACGTTCTGGGTGCTGATCATCGCCATCCCGGTCGGCATCGCGCTGACCCGGCGGCAGTTGCGCAAGGCCACCCCGTTCGTCACCGCGCTGGCCAACATCGGCCAGGCGACCCCGGCGATCGGTCTGCTGGCGCTGCTCGTCATCTGGCTGGGCATCGGTCCGCGCACCGCGATCATCGGCATGGTGGCCTACGCCGTGCTGCCGGTGCTGTCCAACACCATGGCCGGTCTGCGGAGCATCGACCCGACGCTCGTCGAGTCGGCGCGCGGCATCGGGATGTCGGCGGTCGGCGTCCTGTCCAAGGTGGAACTGCCGCTCGCCGTACCGCTGATCCTGGCCGGAGTGCGCACCGCGCTGGTCCTCAACGTCGGCACGTCCACGCTGGCCACCTTCGGCGGTGGTGGCGGCCTCGGCGACCTGATCACCACCGGCATCCAGACCCAGCGGATGCCGGTGCTGGTGCTCGGCTCCATCCTGACGGTGCTGCTGGCGCTGGCCGTGGACTGGATCGCCTCGGTCGCCGAACAGCTGATGCGGCCGCGCGGCCTGGAGGTGGGGTCATGAGGTACGGACGCACCCTGGCGACGGCGGGCTGCGGGCTGCTCGTCGCGACGGCCGCGCTCAGCGGTTGCGGCCTCAAGAGCGGCAGCCCCCTGGTGGACGACGTGGTCCCGGGTTCCATCGGCCAGGGACTGCCCCTCAAGGGCGCCTCGCTCATCGTCACCTCGAAGAACTTCAGCGAGCAGATCATCCTCGGCTCGATGATCGGCCTGGCCTTCAAGGCTGCGGGCGCCGAGGTGCTGGACCGCACCAACATCCAGGGGTCGATCGGTGCCCGCGAGGCCATCAAGTCCGGTGAGGCGGACGCGATGTACGAGTACACCGGCACCGCCTGGATCACCTATCTCGGCCACGACAAGCCGATCACCGACCCGCTGGCGCAGTGGCGGGCGGTGCGCGACGAGGACGTCAGGAACGGCGTCACCTGGCTGCCGCCGTCCTCCCTCGACAACACGTACACGCTCGCCATCAACCAGGCGAACAACGCCAAGTACCACCTCAAGACGCTCTCCGACGTTGCCGCCCTCTCGAACTCCGACCCCTCGGCGGTGACCGTGTGCGTGGAGAACGAGTTCGCCTCGCGGGACGACGGGCTGCTCGGCATGGAGAAGGCGTACGGGATGCACATCCCGGCCTCCAACATCCAGAAGATGGACGCCGGCATCGTCTACACCCAGGTGGCCAAGGGCACCTGCCTGCTCGGTGAGGCCTTCACCACCGACGGGCGGATCAAGGCCATGGACCTGGACACGATGGCGGACAACAAGCACTTCTTCCCGAACTACAACGCGGCGCCCGAGCTCAACAGCAAGACCTTCCACAAGTACCCGGCCGTCGCCGGACTGCTGGACCCCATCAGCAAGCGGCTGACGACACAGATCGCCCAGCAGCTGAACGCGCTGGTGGACGTGGACGGCCAGGACCCGCACGACGTCGCCAAGGACTGGATGATCCAGGAGGGCTTCATCAAGAAGGGCTGAGCGGCCCGACCCACGGATCCGTGGGTCAGCAGGAGGTCAGCAGCTGGGGACCCTGCCGCCGGTGTTGATCGCGGCCAGGGCCGCCAGGGCGCCTTCCAGGTCGGTGACCGGCACCAGCCGGAGCCCGGCGGGCAGTTCGGCGGCGGCGTCGGAGCACTCGCCCTTGGGGACCAGGAAGACGGTGGCGCCGTCGCGCTTGGCGGCCCGCTCCTTCAGCGGTACGCCGCCGACCGCGCCGACCTTGCCGTCGGCGGTGATGGTGCCGGTACCGGCGACGGTGCGGCCACCGGTCAGGTCACCACCGCGGCCGTTCCCGTCGATCTTGTCGATGATGCCGAGGCTGAACATCAGCCCGGCGCTCGGTCCGCCGACGTCCGCGAGGTGCAGCTCGACCTTGACCTTCGCGGGGGACAGCCCGAGGTGCCTGAGCGCCGCCCCGGTCGCCGCGTCCTGCGAGTCGGTCATCTCCTGTGCGTTGTGCTGCTCGATCTCCTGGACCGAGCCGCCGCCGGGATAGACCGCGCCGCGCGGCATCGCCGCCTGGTCGGTCGCGAACCAGGCCCTGAGCACATCGGGGAGGTGGACCGACGCGTCCGGCTGGGTCGCGGCGATCGTGGTCATCCGCAGCTGCCCGCTGGTGGTCCGGGTCGGAGTGCCGGTGACGGTGATCACCTGACGGCCCTTGTCCGCGCCGAGCACGTCCGCCGTCATCCCGGGCACCACGATCGACACCGGGAGCGGGGCGAGCGCCGCGACGGCCAGCAGCGCTGCCACCAGCATCGCGCAAAGGGCAAGGACTCGGGCACGGCGGGAGACTGCGGGCATGCAGAGAATGTAGTCCACCGCCGTGACGGGCGGGGCACCCCGGCCGGGTGCCCCGTCCGCCACGCGGCGGACCGTGGCCTAGCGCAGCGCGTCGGCGACCTCCGTGGCCGCCTCCACCACCCTGGGGCCGACCCGCTCGGGCACCGCCTCGGCGAGCATCACCACGCCCACGCTGCCCTCTATACCGGTCACCCCGATGAGCGGGGCGGCGGCGCCGCTGGCGCCGGCCTCCAGTTCGCCGTGGGTGAGGACGTAGCGGACCGGCTCGGTCCGCCCCTCCCCCGGCTCGGCGCCGTTCTGTTCCTGCCCGGGTGCGTGCGGCAGGACGCCGCGGCCGGCCAGGATGGCCCGGCCCGCCGCGCCCCGGTCCAGCGGATGCCGGAAACCGGTGCGGTAGGCGACGTGGTAGTCGGTCCAGGTCGGTTCGACCACCGCCACGGCCAGCGCCTCGCTGCCGTCGACGAGGGTCAGGTGCGCGGTGGCACCGATGTCCTCGGCGAGTGACCTCAGGGCCGGCAGTGCCGCCTCCCGCAGCAGCGGATGCACCTGGTGGGCGAGCCCCAGCACGCCGAGCCCGACGCGGGCCCGCCCGCCGAGGTCACGCCGTACCAGTGCGTGCTGCTCCAGGGTGGCCAGCAGGCGGTAGACGACGGTGCGGTTGACCCCCAGCTTGGTGGCGAGCTCGGTAACGGTGAGCCCGTGGTCGGTGTCGGCCAATAGCTTGAGGACCCGCAGTCCTCTGTCGAGCGTCTGAGATGTCTCCGCGGTCACGACGCCCCCTCCTCATATGAGTGGCGGCTCATCTCACGGCGGGACGCACTGCCGGTCCCGCGGCAGCGCGCGGAGAGGCCGCCGGTCGCGGTGGTACCGGCTGCGCTCCGCGGCTGCTCTGCCACGGCGCGTGCGTGACGGGCACGGTAGCGACCGAGTACCGCTGAGCGGAAGGGGTCGTCCACAATGCGGTCACACCGAGGAAAACTCCTGACCCGCTCTTTAAGCTCACGGGCCTATGACGAAGGCGGCGCGGTCCCGGTTCCGGGGCCGCGCCGCCTGCGGTTCTTCCGTTCCTCCGCACCCCTCCCGTCAGGTCACGGTGAAGGTGCGCTGCACGGTTCTGCCGTCGACGAGCACCTCACAGGCCTTGAGGGCGACGGTCGTCGGGTCGTGCACCGTGAAGTTGAGCGCGTAGCTGCCGTCCAGGCCGATGACGCGGAGGACGGAACCGTCGGACGTCTGCGAGCCGTCCGCCCGGCGTCCGGTCACCGCCACCGTGGCGACCGGCGCGAAGCCCTGGCCTGTGACCTGGACCACAGTGCCGAGCGGGCCGGAGTCCGGGGAGAGCGCGAAGCCGGCGGAGGGCGGCGGGATGCTGTCGTCGACGGTGAAGACGGCCATCGCGATCCGCGGATTGACCAGCACCTCCTTGACCTGGAGGGCGACCGTGGCGGCGTCCTTGACCGTGAAGGTCTGGGAGAACGCGCCGTCGAGGCCGACGACCTTGGTCCTGGGGATGTCGGAGGTCTGCGACCCGTTCGCCTTCAGCCCGGAGATCACCACCGTGCAGACCGGGGCGAAGCCCTGGCCGACGACGGTCACCTGGGTGCCCTTGGGGCCGCTGGAGGGGCTGAGGACGATGAAGTACTTCGCCACCGTCAGGGCCCCGGTCTGCGAGACCCCGCCCGCCTCGACCCTGAGCAGATAGGCGGCCGGGGCGACCGAGGACGCGACGGTGACCGTCCCGTGCAGGGTCCCGTCGGCGGCGATCGTCAGGGACTTCGCGGCGATGCGGCTCGCGGCGCAGCCGGTGCCGTCGGCGTTGCACAGCGAGGCGGTCGCGGCGGTGCCGGCCGGCCAGCCGGTTCCGGAGACGGTGACGGTCCCGCCGGGCTTGACCTTGCCGGTGCCCGTGCCGAGCGTGGCGGCGGCCGCCACGACGGTGAACGACCGGGTGAGCGTGGTGGCGGGGTCGCCGGCCTCGTCGGTCCGTACGGCGGCCAGCGCCGGGTCACTGACGGTGAAGTCCACCGAGAAGGTGCCGTCGGCGGTGGTCTGCACGTACACCGCGGTGTCGTCCAGGGTCTGCCCGTCGGCGTCGAGGCCGACGGTGTTGATCCACTGGTCCTGCCGGTAGTTGGTGCCGGAGACGGTGATGACGCTGCCGACCGGGCCCTGGCTCCGCGAGAGCGTGAACGCCCGTGGGCCGGTGGGCACGAAGGCCTTGACCGTCAGCGGCGCGGTGGCCTCCTTGGTCCCGTCGTTGACCTTGACGAGGTAATTGCCGTCCGGCACCGAGTTGGCGTCGGAGAGCGTCGCGGAGCCCGTCAGCTGCTTGTTGGCGCCGATCGCCAGGGTGCTGGAGGCGAACTTCGCCGGGTCGCAGCCGCCGCCCGCGGTGTCGCACAGCGACGCGACGGGGGTGCCGCCGGGCGTCCACAGGTCACCGGTGAGCGCCACCGGGGTGCTGGGGCGGACGGGCGTGGCGGGCGCGTGGAGGGTGGCCGGGACGCCGGCGGTGCCCTGGGCGGTCACCGTGCCGACGCTGCCGCCGTTCGCGGTGACGTCGCAGGGGGTCTGGTAGGTACCGCCGAGCACCTTGGTCTGGGTCAGGGTGCGGACCACGCTGAACGTGATCGGTCCGGCGGCGTTGACCGGGATGAGGAAGTCGCCCTCGTAGGGCGGGATCAGAATCGGCGTGTTGGCGGGGATGTCCATGGTGATCTCGGGGCCGCGGACGGTGACGGTGCCCGTGGCACCGCCGGACATGGCGAGGTCGATGCTGGGGGTGGTCGGCACATTGCTCAACGCGATACCGCTGGTCGCCGGGCTCCCGCCGAGGGTGACCTTGGCGTGCACGCTGCCGCCGGGGTCGACGACGGAGGGGGTGAGGTCGACGGTCATGGTCTGCGGGCCGGTCGCCTCACCCTGGCCGGCCGGCAGCGAACAGTGCACCGTGGGAGTGATCGTCCCGGCGTGGGCGGCCGGTGCGAGAGCCAGTCCGGCTCCGGTCAGAGCGAGGGCGAGTGCCGCAGATCCTGACATCAATCGATGTGCCAATGGTCCTGGTCGCAAGAACACGTGACTCCCATTCTTCGAAACAAGATCGGGGGATGTCATTCCGCTAATTCACGGCACATTGAGAGGGTGTGACCTTCATAAGTCAATAGGCGCCGGAGAAGTACCTGATGAGGCGTCAGATCTTGTTTCCTGAATAGACTTCCGGCCGGTACCCGAAGCTGCGGGTACCGGCCGGAAGTCCAGCGGAACGATCAATTCGGAGCTCGGTTCACAACAGCGTCAGCGTGAGCGTCGCGCTGTAGTCGCCCGGCCGGGCCGTCCCCGGGACCTGGAGCGTGAGAGCAGCGTCGGCGTCGAAGTTCCCGCCGGTGAACTGGCGGGACCCGTCGGGCGCGAGACCGCACAACGTCGCGGCCGCGCTGCCCAGCTGCGCGGGCGAGCCCGCCACCGGAGTGCCGACACTGCCCGGCTGCGCCGTGCACACCGGCACCCAGCCGACCGCGTCGGCCGGGATGGTGGCTCCGGAGCCGCTGGTGAAGGCGGTCATGGTGCCGGTCAGCGACCAGCCCGTGTTGACGCCGCGGGCGTCGTGCACCGTGACCTTGTTCAGCGCGCTGTTCAACGTGTGCGGGTCACCGTCGAGCTGGACCGACCCGAACTGGACGGTGTCGCCCGCCTGGGTCATCGACAGCAGGCCCGGCACCACCGCGGTCCGCAGTGTCTGACTGCCGGTGGTGGTGCCGCCTCCGCCGCCGGTGGTGACGGTGAACGGCTGCGTTCTGACGGTCGCCGGGTCGCCGCCCTCGTCCGCCTGGACCGCGACCAGGGTGGGGTCGCTGACGGTGAACTCGGTGGAGAACGTGCCGTCCGGAGTGCTCTGCGGATAGACGGCGGTGTCGTCCAGGGTCGCGCCGTCGGCGTTGAGGCCGACGATGTTGATCCACTGGTCCGGCCGGTAGTTCCGGCCGGTGATGGTGATGACGCTGCCGACCGGTCCGCTGCCGCTCGACAGCGTGAACTCCCGCTCGCCCGCCGCCACGGCCTTGACCGTCAGCGGCGCGGTGGCCTCCTTCGTGCCGTCGTTGACCTTGACCAGGTAGTCGCCGTCCGGGACGTCGGTGGCTGGGGCCAGGGTCGCCGTCCCGGCCAGCGCGCCGGTGGAACCGATGGTCAGCGTGTTCGCGGAGAACTTCGCCGGGTCGCAGCCGGTGCCGGCGGCGGAGCACAGCGAGGGGACGGCGGTGCCGCCCGGTGTCCAGTCGGAACCGGTCAGCGCGACCGGGGTGTTGGGCCGGACCGCCCCGGTCGGCGCGACAAGGCTGGCCGGCGTGCCGCCGGAGCCCTGCACGTCGACCGTGCCGATGCTGCCGCTGCCGCTGACCACGTCGCAGGGGGTCTCGTAGGTCCCGCCGAGCACCTTGGTCCTGGTCAGATTGCGCAGCGGGGTGAAGTCGACCGGGCCCGAGGCGTTCTGCGGGACGAAGAAGTCGCCCTCGAACGGCGGGATGACCGTGGGCTTTCCGGCCTCGACGTCCACCGGCACCTCGGGGCCAGTGACGGTGACGGTCCCGGTGGCGCCGCCGGACAGGGCCAGGTCGAGGTTGGGCGTGGTCGGCACCTGGGTGATGGAGATCGGGCTGAGGGCGGGGCCCGGCCCGAGCGTGACCTTGGCGTGCACCTTGCCGCCCGGGAGCACGGTGGACGGGCTGAGTTCGACGGTCATGTCCTGCGGCCCGGTGGCCTCACCCTGACCGAGCGGCAGCACACAGTGCACCACCGGGCCGACCGTTCCCGAGGGCGAAACGATCAGGGCCTGGGCCGCTCCCCCGCCGGTCAGCACCAGGACGAGCCCGGCCGCGCCCGCGGCCAACCGGTGCGGTACGCATCTTCGGTGTCGGGACACCTGACTCCTCGTGACGGTGGCCACCGCCCCGGCCTCACCGGAGGCGGCACGGCATGACGCCGGGAGGAGCCGGAGTGGCAGGAGTGCGATGGCTCGGTCGAATGATTCAGGACATTGAGAGGTCCAGGACCGAAGAAGTCAAGAGAAGCAAAGGAAGGGATCTCCGCCAATCTCAGGAACAAGTCGAGAAGTACTCGAAGCGATCACCGGGAAACACTGCGGAAGCCTCCGCTTTACGCCACGGAAAAATTGTCCCGCATATGTGTTGACTGTTCTGGAGATCATGGTTTCACTACGACTCAGTATGCCGGGCCCGGCACCGCACGCCCCCGTCGATGGGGCGGCGGAACAGCGACGGACGTAATGCCCTGGCGATACTTCTTTGGTTGGGAAACCTTGAATTCGGCATGCGCCCGGCGCTCCATCCACCGAAAGGAGCACCAACCACATGGCACGTTCCAGACTGGTCGGCCTGGCCGTTCTCGGCACGGTCGGGGCGGTCACGGCGACCCTCGCCCTGTCCACCTCGTCGTTCGCCGTTGCCCCGGGCACCGCGACCGCCACCTACAACTGCGGTACGTGGGGCAGCGGACTGGGCACCCTGACAGCCACCGACACCGGCGGCGTCAAGAAGATCAAACTCACTTCCACCGCGATCACGATGCCGGTCGGCTCCAGCGCCAACCCGAACAGCATCACGACGACGCTGAAGGTCAACAAGACCGCCGGCGGCGTCACCAGTGAGGTGCAGTTCTCCGCGAAGCTCAACCCGGCGATGTCCGGCGGCAACCCGATCACCCTGGGCCCGCTGTCGCTGAGTTCGGGCACCATCGCGACCGGCAACACCACCGATTCGCTGGTGCTGACCGGGACTCCGAGCGCCACCAACTGGTCACTGAAGATCGTGACCTCGTCGCCCACCGTGGCGACGGTCTACTGCACGGCGACGACGGCCCAGTCGTCGGCCTTCACCTGGTGACAGCGGCCGGGTGAGCACAACGGTCCCCGGAAGGCGCGCCTTCCGGGGACCGTTCGCGGCGGCGCTCAGCGCATCTTCGTGGCCCACTCCCGGACCTTCTTGATCCGCTCGTTCAGCTGCCCGGCCGTCGCCTCGGCGCTCGGCGGGCCACCGCACACCCGGCGCAGCTCGTTGTGGATGACGCCGTGCGGCTTGCCGCTCTGGTGGGTGTACGCCGACACCAGCGTGTTCAGCGACTTGCGCAACTCCAGCAGCTGCTTGTGCGTGACGATGGGGCGCCGCTCGGCCGGCAGCTCGATGAGGTCGGCCTGGTCCGCGGGCTTCTGCCGGCTGTGCGCGATCTGCCGGGTCTGCCGCTTCTGCAGCAGCATCTGCACCTGGTCGGGCTCCAGCAGTCCCGGGATGCCGAGGTAGTCCTGCTCCTCCTCGCTCCCCGGGTGCGCCTGCATGCCGAACTCGGCGCCGTCGTACAGCACCCGGTCGAAGACGGCGTCGGACTCCAGCGCCTCGAAGGGCAGCTGCTCCTCGGTCTCCTCGTCCTCCAGCTTCTCGGCGTCGGCCAGCAGCTGATCCTCCTCGGCGAACGGATTCTCCTCGTCGCCGGCCTTCTTGGGCTTGTCCAGGACGTGGTCCCGCTCGACCTCCATCTCGTTGGCGAAGTCGAGCAGCATCGGGATGGTCGGCACGAAGACGGACGCGGTCTCGCCACGCCTGCGGGACCGGACGAAACGGCCCACCGCCTGCGCGAAGAACAGCGGCGTCGAGATCGTCGTCGCGTAGACGCCCACCGCGAGCCGCGGCACGTCCACGCCCTCGGACACCATGCGCACCGCGACCATCCAGCGGTCCTCGGAGTGCGTGAAGGCATCGATGCGCTTGGACGCGGCCTTCTCGTCGGAGAGCACGACGGTCACCTTGTGGCCGCTGATGTCCTTGAGGATCTTCGCGTAGGCGCGCGCGGACTCCTGGTCGGTGGCGATCACCAGCCCGCCCGCGTCCGGGATGCTCCTGCGCACCTCGGTGAGCCGCTGGTCGGCCGCCTTCAGCACGGCGGGGATCCACTCGCCGGTCGGCGCCAGCGCGGTGCGCCAGGCCTGGCCGATGGCGTCCTTGGTCATCGGCTCGCCGAGCCGCGCGGCGATCTCGTCGCCGGCCTTGGTGCGCCAGCGCATGTTGCCGCTGTAGGAGAGGAATATCACCGGGCGGACGACACCGTCCGCGAGCGCGTTCCCGTAGCCGTAGGTGTAGTCGGCCGAGCTGCGGCGGATCCCGTCGTTGCCCTCCTCATACGCCACGAACGGGATCGGGTTGGTGTCCGAGCGGAACGGCGTACCGGTCAGCGCGAGCCGCCGGGTCGCCGGGTCGAACGCCTCGGAGCACGCCTCGCCCCAGGACTTGGAGTCACCGGCGTGGTGGATCTCGTCCAGGATCACCAAGGTCTTGCGCTGCTCACAGCGGTTGCGGTGCAGCATCGGCCGCACCCCGACGCCCGCGTAGGTCACCGCGACGCCTTGGTACTCCTTGCTGACCGGGCCCGCGCTGTAGTCCGGATCGAGCCTGATCCCTATCCGCGCAGCCGCCTCCGCCCACTGCTTCTTGAGGTGCTCGGTCGGCGCGACCACCGTGATCTGCTGCACCAGGTGGTTGTGCAGCAGATACGAGGCGAGCGTCAGCGCGAACGTGGTCTTCCCGGCGCCGGGCGTCGCCACGGCCAGGAAGTCGCGCGGCTGCAGCCGCATGTACTCGTCGAGCGCCCCCTGCTGCCAGGCGCGCAGCTTTCCGGCGGTGCCCCAGGGGGCACGGCCCGGGAAGGCCGGTGAAAGGTGGTGGGAGGCACTGGCGGCGGTAGTAGTCACGGTCTCCGGGGCGGGGTCGGGAGCGGCGGCGGTCGACGTCAACAGCGTCAAGCGCATAAGCGTACCTGCGGCACGCCCGTCACCCCGGTTCTACGCCATCGCGCCGAGCGTCCCGCGACCGGGCTCGCCTCGCCGGGTGCCGGCTCTCATCCGGTGAAACGGGGAAGGATCTCGGCGGTCTTCGGCACGTCGAGCACCCCCTGACAGACGTTCAGCACGAAGGTCTCGGCCTCGTCCACGTCGAAGCCCGCTCGCAGCGTATGCCCGTTGATCTGCAGGAAGACCCAGGTCGCATACCAGGCGATCCGCTTGTTCCCGTCGACCAGTGCGCGGTTGCGAGCCAGTGACTCCATGAGGGCGGCAGCTTTGTGCCAGATGTCCGGATAGGCATCCTGGCCGAACACGGTCGCCCTCGGCCGGGCGAGCGCGGAATCCAGCAGCCCGTAGTCCCGCACCTCATCAGCACCGAGGCGCTTCGCCAGGTTCAGGATCTCGGGAAGCGTCAGGTAGTACGTCACGCGAGTCGCTGGTTGAGCTCTTCGCTCGCCTGGAGGACATGCGTGGCCGCCGCCTCGAAGAGGCGCGCCCGCTCACTGATCGCCCGCACCACCGCGTCATGCGCGATGACCTGCATGCTCGTCGACTCCGCCTCCGCGCGCTCGCGCAGGGCTTCCAGCTCATCGTCGGTGAAACGAACATTCAGTCCAGGCATGAGGCCATGGTACCACTCGGTACCACGACCGGATCAGACCGCCTTCGGCGTCAACCGGCCCGCCACGAGGACGCCCAGGAGGGCGACGCCCGCCATCGAGAGGAAGACGGCCACGAAGGCTCCGGAGTGGCCGGAGCCGCCGCCCAGGGCGGTGAACAGGACTCCTGAGGCGCCGACGAGGACGATGTTGCCGAGGGCGTCGGAGACCTGCAGGGAGGCGGAGTTGCTGCCGGCCTCGTCGGGGCGGGAGAGCTTGAGGAGCAGGACGCTGCCGCTGGAGATGACCAGGCCCATGCCGAAGCCGCCGACGATCCAGGAGACGGTGACGATCCAGGCGGGCACGGACGGGGCGAGCGCGAGGGCCGGTCCCGCGACGGCGGCGGCCATCAGGAGCATGCCGATCCTGATCAGCCGCTCGCGGTGCGGCTGCAGCCGCGGGCGGCTCTGCACATACGATCCCAGCGCCCAGGTCAGGCCGCCGCCGGTGAGCGAGAGCCCGGCCAGGGTGGCCGAATAGCCGCGCTCGGTGACCAGCATCAGCGGGATGAAGCTCTCCGCGCCGATGAACGATCCGGCGGCGACCCCGCGCAGCAGGATCACCGCGGGCAGTCCGCGGGCGGCCCGGAACGTCCCGCGCGGCAGCAGCCGCAGGACGCCGGGGACCAGGAGCGCGGCGCCCACGGCGGCGGGTACGCGTGCCGGGCGTCGTGGGCCAGGCGGGACTTTCGCAACACGCCCTAGGCGTGCCACCGTTCCCGGGCCCCCGCCTCGGTTCATGAACGGCGTATGGCAGTCCTGTTGCGGGCCCGCCGGGACCGTTGACCGACCCCGGGGGCGGCGCCCTATCGTCGGTGATGTCACCGACACGGCCGTATGCCCGAGTGGTTTAGGGACTCGCCTGCAAAGCGAGGCACGTGGGTTCGATTCCCGCTACGGCCTCCGTGAGGAAGACGAAGGGCCCGGCAGCGCATCGCTGCCGGGCCCTTCCGTTTGTCCGCTGTGGTGTCCGTTCTCCGGCGCCGTCCCGGTCAGGACTGCGGCTTGACGACCGCTGCCTGCGGGCGGATCGGCAGCCGGCTGACGGGGCGGCCGGTGGCGGCGCGCACGGCGGCGGCGACGGCGGCCGGCGAGACCACCACCGGGACCGCACTGACCGCCTTGGCGCCGAAGGGCGCCAGCACGTCGCGCTCCTCGACGAGTTTGACGATGCGCACGTCCGGGGCGTCGAGCGCGGTCGGCAGGGAGTAGCCGGTGAGGTTCGGCCGCTTGATGATGCCGCGGGGGGCCCGCAGGTCCTCCATGAGCGCGAGACCGACGCCCTGGGTGACGCCCGCCTCGATCCGGGCGGCGACCTGGCGCGGGTTCAGCACCCGGCCGACGTCCTGCGCGACGGCCATCTCCACGACCCGTACCGAGCCCAGTTCGATGTCCACGTCCACGACCGCGCGGACCGCGCAGAAGGCGAGGCCGACGAACGCGTCGCCCTGGCCGGTGTCGTCCAGCCGGTCGGTGGGGTGCGGGCGGCACTGCGCGGTGGCCCACAGCTCCTTGCCCTCCAGCGCCTCGCCGACGGTCGTGCTGAGCACCCCGTCGTACGAGGTGATCTTGCCGTCGGCGATGGTGAGCAGCTCGACGGACATCCCGAACTTGGCCGCGAGCGGCTGCAGCAGCTGCGTGCGCACCATCTTGGCGGCCCGTTCGACCGCGCCGCCCGACACCCAGGTGTGCCGGCCTCGGGCGGCCGCCCCGGACGGCGGCTGGTCGGTGTCGGCGGCCAGCACGCCGACGTCCTCGACGCCGAGCACGTCCTGGACGATCTGCCGGGCGAGCGTCGTGAAGCCCTGGCCGGTCTCGACGGCGGCGCAGATGACGGTGGCCCGGCCGTCGTGGATCCGTACGGTGGCGGTGGAGACCTCGTCGGTGCCCTCCGCGCCGAGCATGTGCACCATGCCGAGCGCGTAGCCGACCCCGCGCCGGACCGCGCCCGGCTCTCCGGCGCCCTCGGGGCCGCCGGGGAGCAGCCACTGCGACTCCTCCTCGTCGACGGGCAACGGCGGCAGGTCCGCGTCGCGGACCGCCTTGAGGAGCTCGCCGACGGGCGCCGGGCAGGTGACGGTCTGGCCGGTGGGCAGCAGGTCGCCGGTGGCCATGACGTTGCGCATCCGCAGCTCGGCCGGGTCCAGGCCCAGCTTCGCCGCGAGCTTGTCCATCTGGCCCTCGTACCCGGCGCAGACCTGGAGCGCGCCCTCGCCGCGGACGTGTCCCGACGGCGGGTTGTTGGTGCGGACGGCCCAGCCCTCGACGAAGACGTGCGGCACGACGTACGGGCCGGCGGCGAACGCCACGGCGGCGGCCAGCGCCTCCGACGAGTGGTCGGCGTACGCGCCCGCGTCGAGCAGCACCTGCGCCTCGACCTTGACGAGCCGGCCCTCGGCGTCGGCGTGGTGCCGGTAGCGCAGCAGGGTGGGGTGACGGTGGGAGTGGCCGAGGAAGGACTCCTCGCGGGTGGCCACGAACTTCACCGGGCAGCCGGTCTTCAGCGCGAGCAGCCCGAGCGGCAGCTGGATCCCGGAGTCCTCGCGGTCGCCCATCGCGCCGGGCACGCCGGTGACGACGACCTTGACCCGGTCGGCCTCCAGACCGAAGCAGGCGGCGGCCAGGTCCCGGTCGGTGTGCGGGTCGGTGGAGGCCACGTACAGCTCGACGCCGCCGTCCGGGCGGGGCACGGCGAGCCCGGCCTCGGCACCGATGGGCGCCGGGTCCTGCCGGCCGATCCGGTACAGGCCCTCGACGATGACGTCGCCGATGACGTCGGGGTCGCCGAAGCGCAGCGGGATGTGGCGGATCAGGTTGCCGTCGGGGTGCAGCGGCTCGGCGGCGAACGCCTTCTCCGGGTCGGTGACCGGCTCCAGCACCTCGTACTCGACGAGGATCGCCGCGGCGGCCAGCCGCGCGGTGTCGGGGTGGTCGGCGGCGACGGCGGCGATCGGCTCGCCGTGGTGCCGGACGATGTCCTTGGCGAAGACCGGCCGGTCCGCGACGCGGCGGCCGTGCATGGCGTCACCCGGCACGTCCTCGTGCGTGACGACGGCCCGGACGCCGGGCATCGAGGTGGCTTCCGACGTGTCGATGCGGACGATGCGCGCGTGCGGGTACGGGGAGCGCAGCACCGAGGCCCACAGCAATCCCTCGGCCCACAGGTCGGCCGCGTACGGGAACGTCCCCTGCGCCTTCGCGAGGGTGTCCACGGGCCGCACGGAGACGCCCAGTCCGTGGAGCACCGGTTCGGGCGCCGCGGGCGTCCGGGTGGCCTGGGCGGGCACCGCCGTGGCCGCGTCGGATCCAGTCATGCCGCTGCCCTCTCGCTGCTGCCGGTGGGTTCGCCCGTGCCGGCCGGGCGCGTGTGCCGCGGCTCCGGCCGTCGGCCCGGGATCGTACGGCGGGTCACGCGGTGCCTCCCGGGTGGCTGCCGTGCGGCCCGCCCTGGTGCGGGATCCGCGCCCCGTCGGCAGTGTGGTCCGAGTGCTCGGCGGCGGTGGCCTCGCGGGACGCCACGACGTCCTGGACGGCGTCCAGCACACCCCGGTAGCCGGTGCACCGGCAGAGGTTGCCGCAGATGGCCTGGCGGGTCTCCAGCTCGGTGGGCTTGTGGTTGCCCTCCAGCAGGTCGTGAACGGTCATCGCGAGGCCGGGAACGCAGAAGCCGCACTGCACGGCGCCGCACTCGGCGAGCGCGCGCTGCACGTCGGACGGCTGCCCGTCGTCGGACAGCCCCTCGACGGTGCGGACCTCGCTGCCCGCCGCGGTCGCGGCCGGCACCAGGCACGAGGCGACGAGCCGGCCGTCGACCTGTACGGAACAGGCTCCGCACTCGCCCTGCTCACAGCCGTCCTTCGCGCCGGCCAGGCCGAGCCGCTCCCGCAGGACGTACAGCAGGGACTCACCGAGCCAGGCGTCGGTCACCGGCCGGTCGGCGCCGTTGACGCGCAGCACGTAGGAGGCGAGCGGGTGTTCGCTGTGCGCCTCTTCGGGCGCCGGCTCCTCGTCGTCCGCCGCCGCTTCGGTCTGCTCCGGGTGCTCCGCGTGCTCCGCGTGCTCGACGGGCCCGTCGGAGGGGCTCTCCGCCGCCTCCTGGTCGTCCTCGGTCACCACGACGGACTCGGCTCCGGGGACCGCCCCCATGGCGCCCACGGGGTACTCGCCGGACTCGTCCGCCGCGTCCTCCGCGACGAACGGCAGGCTCCAGTGCCCGGCCCCGTCGGCGGGCGGCATCGCGCCGGCGGTGGCGGACGGCGGGTGCTCGGCGAAGTACGGGTGCCGGGCCGCCGGGTCCTGTGCGTCCAGCGGCCGCGCGTCCTCGCCGGGCCCGTGGCCGGCCGGCGGGTACGGTCCGGCCGGCTCGCCGCCGTGCTCGGCGACGGCCTGCGCGCTGAGGTCGTGCCCGGCGTTACCGGCCGGCGGCCGGGCCGCGGTCGCCGCCGCGCCCTGGCCGAACTGCCCGGCGCTGAACGGCCGCGGGGCGGGCGCGTCGGGCCGGGAGTGCGTCTCGTCGGGGTGCCGGCCGGCCCACGGCGCGGTGAAGCCGTCCGTGACGGCGCCCAGGGAGTACTCGCCGGACTCCTCCACCGGGTCGGCCGCGACGAGCGGGATCGACCACTGGGTCGCCGCGTCGCCCGCGTCGGCCACCGGCGGCAGCATCGCCGCGAAGGAGACGTGCATGGTCTGGTCGGGGTCGTAGTCCCCGCCGCCCGGCACGGGCTGCCAGGTGCCCGGGGTGAGCGGGGTGCCCGGCTGCGGCTGCGGCTGGTCGGTCATGCCAGTGCCCTCCCGAGCGCTCGGCGGGCCAGCGCCGCCACGGTGCGGCGCAGTTGTACGGCGGCGGGCGGCAGCTCGACGGCCTCGGCCCCGTCCGGCCCCGGCACGGGGTCCGGGATGCACGCTCCGGCGACGTACTCGCCGAAGGCCGTGCACGCCTCGGGGGCGAGCAGCCGGCCGCCGTCCCAGTCGATCAGTCCCGCGACCCACCGCTCGGCCTCCAGCGGCCGCAGCGGTACGGGCGCCACCGCGCCCACCGCGCAGCGCACCCCGCGCCGGGCGGGGTCCAGGACGACGGCGACCGAGGCCAGCGCCCGGCCGGGGCCGGTGCGGCCGGTGGCCTTGAGGAACGTCTGCGGCGCGTGCAGCAGCGGTACGCGCACGAAAGCGAGGAGCTCGCCGGGGCGCAGCGGGTCCATCCCGGTCAGCAGATGGCTGACCGGCAGTTCCCGGTTGCCCCCGGGGCCGGCCAGGATGACGCTCGCCTCCAGCGCGGCCAGCACCGGCAGTGCGTCGCCGGTGGGCGCGGCCGTGGCGATGTTGCCGCCGAGGGTGCCCGCGTTGCGGATCTGCGGTGGTCCGGCCGCGCGGGCGGCGGCGGCGAGCGCCGGGATGAGCGCGGCGAAGTCGGGGCGGCCCATCCGGGCGTGGGTGAGGCCCGCGCCGAGCAGGGCGTGGCCGTCGGCGTACTGCCAGCCGCGGATCTCGCTGATCCGGCCCAGACCGACGAGCCCGGCCGGCCGCAGCAGCCCGGAGTTGACGGCCGCCATCAGGTCGGTGCCGCCGGCCACGGGCACGGCGCTGGGCGCGGCGGCGAGCGCCGCCACCGCCTCGTCGAGCGAGGACGGCAACGTGACGTTGCGTGCCGTCTGCTGTGCATTCGTGCTCACGCAGCTGCCCCTTCCCGGCTCTCCGCCGTGCGGTAGCCGTACCGTACGTGCTGACAGCCCGGACGTGGCAACTCTGGCACATGTTCCGCGATGGTCAACGCGAGGGTCCGCGAAGTGCGGGCCTGCCCTCCACGGGAGGGGATGCCCCGTTCTGTCGGGTATCACCCCAGTGTCGGGATTAAAGCTCTTCGAGGGTGTTGCGAAGATACGCCAATCCACCGTGCCAGGCCCGCCCTTGCGGGGGACAGATGTTGCGGTATTGCTCACACGATCGGGGGTGGTCCGTCGATCGGGCGTCCGAGTACACCCGGGCGCCGCTGCCACGGCAGCGGACCACCGGGCGGGCGGTACTCCACACCGAGCGCGTCAAGTCGTGCGTAGTGGACTTCCATTCGGCGCTCGAAGTCCGGCCAGTCCCGCTCGGCGGGCGCGGGCAGCTCCGACCAGGCCACCTCGGCGACCGCCGCCAGCCGCGGGAACACCATGTAGTCGACGACCCGCGGTGAGTCCATCACCTCGGTCCAGGCGTTGGCCTGGGTCCCGATGACGTGCGCGGCCTGCTCCTCGGTGAGCTCCGCGGGCACCGGCTCGAACCGGTAGACGTCCTCCAGGGTGCGCACCCGCGCGATCGGCACCGGCTCGTCGGCCCGGTCCGACTGCCGCCAGTCCAGATAGACATGCGACTCGGGGCACATCACGACGTCGTGCCCGGCCCGCGCGGCGGCGATCCCGCCCTCGTAGCCCCGCCAGGAGGAGACGGCCGCACCAGGAGCCAGGCCGCCTTCGAGGATCTCGTCCCAGCCGATCAGCCGGCGGCCGCGCTCGGCGAGCCAGCCGTCGAAGTGCCGGATGATCCAGCTCTGCAGCTCGTCCTCACCGGCCAACCCCAGCTCCTTGATCCGCGCCTGCGCGGCCGCGGAGGCGCGCCACTGCTCCTTGGGGCACTCGTCACCGCCGATGTGGAAGAACTCGGACGGGAACAGGTCGAGCAGCTCGGTGAAGACGCCCTCGTAGAAGCGCAGGGTGCTGTCGGCGGGGGCCAGCACATTGGGGTTGACGCCCCAACTGGTCAGCACGGAGAGCGTGCCGGTGTCGACGACGTCGGTGTTGCCCAGTTCGGGATAGGCGGCGATGGCGGCCTGCGAGTGCCCGGGGATGTCGATCTCGGGCACCACGGTGATGTGCCGCTGTGCCGCGTAGGCGACGATCTCGCGGATGTCGTCCTGGGTGTAGTAGCCGCCGTGCGGCCGCTCGTCCCACAGCTCGGACTCCCGCAGCCCCACCTTGGTGCGCTCGCGCCAGGCCCCCACCTCGGTGAGCAGCGGGTAGCGCTTGATCTCCACGCGCCAGCCCTGGTCGTCGGTGAGGTGCAGATGCAGCACGTTGAGCTTGTGCGCGGCCATCAGGTCGAGATAGCGCAGCACCGCGTCCTTGGGCATGAAGTGCCGGGCCACGTCGAGCATGAAGCCGCGCCAGCCGAAGCGCGGTGAGTCCTCGATGTGGCAGAACGGGATCCGCCACTCGCGGCCTTCGAGCGGTGCGCGCCGGAAGGCGTCCGGGCCCAGCAGCTGACGCAGCGTCTGCGCGCCCCAGAAGACGCCCGCCGGGCCGCCGCCGTAGAGATGGACACCGGTCGGCGACACCATGATCCGGTAGCCCTCGGGGCCGAGATCGTCGGTGACCATCTCGGCGACCGTGATCCTGATGGCGTCGGTCTCCGAGCCGTTGCCCGGCGCGAGGCGGTGACCGGTGGCCGCTCCGAGTTCGGAGCGCAGCCATCTCTCCGCCCGCTCCGTGCCCGGCCCGGCGGCCAGCACCGTGTCAGGTCCGAGGACGAAGAACTCGTCCCCCGAGTCGTCGGACACCTGGCGCGGGGCGGGGATCAGATCCATGACCGACATCCTGCCCCGCCGGCACCGAATTGGCATAGACCAATCAGGCGTAGACCTGCGGTCAGTTCTTGCCGCTCTTGTCCTTGTCGCCGCCACCGAGGGGCATCGTCTCGAAGATCTCTTTGCACATCGGGCAGACCGGGTACTTCTTCGGGTCCCGTCCCGGCACCCAGACCTTCCCGCACAGCGCTACCACCGGAGATCCGGAGAGCGCACTCTCCATGATCTTGTCCTTCTGGACATAGTGTGCGAAGCGCTCGTGGTCGCCATCGCCGTGCGACACCTGCGGGGTCGGCTCGACGAGGGTGCCAGTACCGGCCCCGCGTTCGGGCTCAAGAGTGCTCATAACCGTCAAGCCTAATTGAGCGACGGGTCGTCCGGGTACGTGGCCACCATCGCCAATTCATTGCGTTGCCGCCTGAGCACGGAGCGCCACAGCCGTTCCGGGTCCGGTGAGGACACATCACCCGGTTCCGACTCCACGACGTACCAGGCGCCGTCGACCAGTTCCGCCTCCAGCTGACCCGGCCCCCATCCGGAGTAGCCGGCGAAGATCCGCAGGGATCCCAGCTCCGCCGCGAGCAGTTCCGGCGGGGCCTCCAGGTCCACCAGGCCGATCGCGCCGTGCACCCGCCGCCAGCCCAGCGGGGCGTCGTCCCCGTCGTCCCAGGACTCACCGGGGACCACGGCCAGCCCCAGGGCGGAGTCCAGCGAGACGGGGCCGCCCTGGAACACCACCGGAGGTGACCCGGCGAGCACCGCCCACGGCTGGAGCACATCGCCCACTCCGACCGGGGTCGGTCGGTTCAGCACGACGCCGAGCGACCCCGCCTCGTCGTGGTCGAGAAGGAGTACCACCGCACGGTCGAAATTCGGGTCCGCCAGAGCCGGCGTCGCCACGAGCAGCCTGCCGGTGAGCGAAGTGACCTCCGTCATGGTCAACATGATCCCGCATCCCGGGCCGTCGCGGGGTGCCAACGACCGGCCCCGGCGTAATCGCGCAGCGTGCGGGCAGTCGAGCGGTGGGCCCCGCCGGCCCGGGGCGCCCTGTACCGGCTGGTAACCAGACGGGCCGGAGCGGCTGTAGCGAAGTCATGACACAGCTGGCGCCTCCTGGGCTTACAGGAGTTCCCTGTAGGCGCATTACCATTTCTTCTTGGTGCCTGCGGGGACCCCGCCCATTTTTATGACTGTCTCCAGGAACGCGAGATCCATGACCGACGCTTCCGACGTACTGCTTGTCCATGGCGGAACCCCGCTCCGGGGCGAGATCCGTGTCCGCGGCGCGAAGAACCTCGTGCCGAAGGCCATGGTCGCCGCCCTCCTCGGCAGCGAGCCGAGCCGACTGCGCAACGTGCCCGACATCCGCGATGTCCGCGTCGTGCGCGGGCTGCTCCAGCTGCACGGCGTAACGGTCCAGGCCGGTGAGGAACCGGGCGAGCTGGTGCTCGACCCCTCGCACGTCGAGAGCGCCAACGTGGCCGACATCGACGCGCACGCCGGATCCTCCCGGATCCCGATCCTGTTCTGCGGCCCGCTGCTGCACCGCCTCGGGCATGCCTTCATCCCGGGCCTGGGCGGCTGCGACATCGGCGGCCGGCCGATCGACTTCCACTTCGACGTGCTGCGGCAGTTCGGCGCGACCATCGAGAAGCGGCCCGGCGGCCAGTACCTGGAAGCCCCGCAGCGGCTGCGCGGCTGCAAGATCACGCTGCCGTACCCGTCGGTCGGCTCGACCGAGCAGGTGCTGCTGACGGCCGTGCTGGCCGAGGGCGTCACCGAACTGTCGAACGCGGCGGTCGAGCCGGAGATCGAGGACCTGATCTGCGTTCTGCAGAAAATGGGCGCGATCATCTCGATGGACACCGACCGGACGATCCGGATCACCGGCGTCGACAAGCTCGGCGGCTACAACCACCGCGCGCTCCCGGACCGCCTGGAGGCGGCCTCCTGGGCGAGCGCGGCGCTGGCCACCGAGGGCAACATCTACGTCCGCGGGGCCCAACAGCGGTCGATGATGACGTTCCTGAACACCTTCCGCCGGGTCGGCGGCGCCTTCGAGATCGACGACGAGGGCATCCGCTTCTGGCACCCGGGCGGCCCGCTCAACGCCATCGCGCTGGAGACGGACGTCCACCCCGGCTTCCAGACCGACTGGCAGCAGCCGCTCGTGGTGGCGCTGACGCAGGCGTCCGGCCTGTCGATCGTCCACGAGACGGTCTACGAGTCCCGGCTGGGCTTCACCTCGGCGCTCAACCAGATGGGTGCGCACATCCAGCTGTACCGCGAGTGCCTGGGCGGCTCCGCCTGCCGGTTCGGCCAGCGCAACTTCCTGCACTCGGCGGTCGTCTCCGGCCCCACGAAGCTGCAGGGCGCCGATCTGGTCATCCCCGACCTCCGCGGCGGCTTCTCGTACCTGATCGCCGCCCTGGCGGCCCAGGGCACCTCCCGGGTGCACGGCATCGACCTCATCAACCGCGGCTACGAGAACTTCATGGCGAAGCTCGCGGAGCTGGGGGCCAACGTCGAGCTGCCGAACCCCGTGAGCGTCTAGCACTCCCCCGGACGGGCCCGCGGGCCCGTCCGGAGCCCGGACACAGCAAGGGCGGCCATCCCCCCGGGGGGATGGCCGCCCTCTGCCTTGCCAGTCGGGAACTACTTGCCCTTGGCGGCTTCCTTGAGCTTGGAGCCCGCGGAGACCTTCACGCTGTAGCCGGCCGGGATCTGGATCGGGTCGCCGGTCTGCGGGTTGCGCGCGGTGCGAGCGGCACGGTGGGTGCGCTCGAAGGTCAGGAAGCCGGGAATGGTGACCTTCTCGTCGCCCTTGGCGACGATCTCGCCGACGGTCTCGGCGAGAGCGGCCAGTACGGCGTCGGCGTCCTTACGGGTCACCTCGGCGCGCTCGGACAGAGCGGCCACCAGCTCACTGCGGTTCATATCTTTACTCCCGTGTTCTTTCTGCCAGGGGGGCGCGAGCTTGAAGCTGATGCTGCCTCACTGCCCGAGTTGCATCCTGCCCCCATATAGGGGGGGAAAGCCAATCCGGCACCCGAGCGAGTCGCTGAAAAAGCGGCTCGGATGCGTTGCGATGACCCAGTGTCGTCACACAGTGGCCGTCGAGTCGGTTGCCGCGCCCATCGCCTTTGCCGCCTTCTGAACGGCTCCCGCGACGGCGCCCGCCACCTTGTCGTTGAAAACGCTGGGAATGATGTAGTTCGCGTTCAGCTCGTCCTCGCCGACGACATCGGCGAGAGCGTGCGCGGCGGCCAGCATCATCTCGGTGTTCACCGTACGGCTCTGAGCGTCCAACAGGCCGCGGAAGACACCGGGGAAGACCAGGACGTTGTTGATCTGGTTGGGGAAGTCGCTGCGGCCGGTGGCGACCACCGCGGCGGTCTGCCGGGCCACCGCCGGTTCCACCTCGGGGTCGGGGTTGGCGAGGGCGAAGACGATCGCGCCCTGGGCCATCGCGGCGACATCGTCGCCGGTCAGGACGTTGGGGGCGGAGACGCCGATGAAGACGTCGGCGCCGCGCACGGCCTCCTTGAGGGTGCCCGTGATGCCCTCAGGATTGGTGTTGTCGGCGATCCAGCGCAGCGGCGACTCGGGGTCGGCGTCGACGAGGTCGGGGCGTCCCGCGTGCACGACACCGTGGATGTCGGCGGAGACCGCGTGCTTCACGCCGGCGGCGATGAGCAGCTTGAGAATGGCCGTACCGGCCGCGCCCGCACCCGACATGACGACCCGTACGTCGCCGATGTCCTTGCCGACGACACGCAGCGCGTTGGTGAGTGCGGCAAGCACCACAATGGCGGTGCCGTGCTGGTCGTCGTGGAAGACCGGGATGTCCAGCATCTCCCGCAGCCGGGCCTCGATCTCGAAGCAGCGCGGCGCGGAGATGTCCTCCAGGTTGATGCCCGCGAAGCCCGGCGCGATGGCCTTCACGATCGCCACGATCTCGTCGGGGTCCTGGGTGTCGAGGCAGATCGGCCACGCGTCGATGCCGGCGAAGCGCTTGAAGAGCGCCGCCTTGCCCTCCATGACCGGCAGGGCGGCCATCGGGCCGATGTTGCCCAGGCCGAGCACCGCGGAGCCGTCGGTGACGACGGCGACGCTGTTGCGCTTGATGGTGAGGCGGCGGGCGTCCTCGGGGTTCTCGGCGATGGCCATGCACACGCGGGCGACGCCCGGGGTGTAGATCATCGAGAGATCGTCACGGTTGCGGATGGGGTGCTTCGACTGCATCTCGATCTTGCCGCCGAGGTGCATCAGGAACGTACGGTCGGAGACCTTGCCGAGGACGACGCCCTCGATGCCGCGCAGCTTCTCGACGATCTCGTCGCCGTGCGCGGTGGACGTGGCCGCGATGGTCACGTCGATCCGGAGCTTCTCGTGGCCGGAGGCGGTCACGTCAAGACCGGTCACCGACCCTCCCGACGACTCCACCGCGGTGGTGAGCTGGCTGACCGCGGTCCCGCTCGCCGGGACCTCCAGCCGTACCGTGATCGAGTACGAGACGCTTGGCGCCGTTGCCATCCTGACGACCTTCTTCCGCTGCCTGCTGGTTCAAACGCTCTGCCGCTCGATCGTTGCACCTACTGGCCGGTACGCGTAACCGTGACCTTGGCAACGGAAAGATACTTCCACCATGCGAGAAACAGGCTGAATTTTCAAGCCCGGACTGTGACCTTGAGCAAATTCCGGGTTGTCGGCAGATGCGGGAAGCAACCCACGGGACGGTTTGTTAGCCTGGGTACGGCACCGGCTCGATCCAAGCCCCCGGGCCCAACCTTAGGCGCTTCGAGCGCCCACTTGCCGCGAGGCGAGCATGGCGGGTCGGTGTCACCAACGTCCGACGGGCGCCCCTCTGAGAGGGGCGCCCGTCGTCGTTCCACCAGCACCGTCCGGGACCCGCTCAGGTCCCGGACGGCGGCTGCCGTCAGTCCCGCAGCAGGTCCGGGACACCGGACCCGTCCGGGCTGTCGCGCTCACCTGAGAGCACCGTGAGCCGCTGGGTGGCGCGGGTCAGCGCCACGTAGAGCACCCGCAGTCCGGCCGGCGACTCGTCGGCGATCTCCGCCGGGGAGACCACGATCGTCGCGTCGTACTCCAGGCCCTTGGCCTCCAGGCTGCCCAGCGCCACCACCCGTTCGCCGAGCCCCGCCAGCCACTTGCGGGCCTGCCCGCGGCGGCCCATGGCCACCACGACGCCGACCGTGCCGTCCACGTCGGCCAGCAGCAACTCGGCCTCCGCGCGCACCGCCGCGCCCAGATCGGCGCCGGCCACCGCGAAGCGCGGCACCAGGCCGGTGGAGCGCACCGCGCGCGGCGACTCCATGCCGGGCATCGCCAGCTGCAGCACCTTCGCCGCCAGATCGGCGATCTCCGACGGGTTGCGGTAGTTGACCGTCAGCGTGAAGCGGCGGCGCGGCCGGCTGCCGAGCGCCTCCTCGCGCGCCTGGGCGGCCTCGTCGGGATCCGTCCAGGAACTCTGCGCCGGGTCACCGACGATCGTCCAGGTCGCGGTCCTGCCGCGGCGGCCGACCATCCGCCACTGCATCGGCGTCAGGTCCTGCGCCTCGTCGACGATGACGTGCGCGTACTCGGTCCGCTCCTCGTCGAGCCGGTCCGCCCGGTTGCGGCGGCCGCCGCCCATCCGGTCGGCCGAGGTGGTGACCTCGTCGAGACCGGTCAGCATGTCCAGCGGGTCCGCGTCGCGCTTCTTCGGGCGCGGCGGCGGGCCCAGCAGCGTCTCCAACTCGTCGAGCAGCGCCACGTCGTGCACGGTCACACCGTCGCGGCGCAGCGAACGCGCCACCCGGCGCACCTCGGGCGGGGTGAGCACCCGGCGCGCCCAACGGCCGAGCCGCTTCTCGTCGGCCAGCGCCGCCAGCACCCCGCGCGGGGTGAGGATCGGCCAGTAGGCCTGCAGGAAGTCCAGGAACTCCGGCTCCGTCGAGATGTCCTCGTCGAAGCCCTGGCGCTCCTCGGCCGCCAGCTCCTGGTCGTCGAAGCGGCGTCCGGCCTTCCGCCACAGCGCGTCCAGCAGCAGCCTGCGGGCGCGCGGGCGCAGCAGGTTCACGGGGGCGGTGCCGCCCAGCACGTTGTGCCGGATCGACGACAGCTCCTGCTCGCCCAGCTCCAGCCGCCGCCCGAAGGCGACGACGCGCAGCGTGGTGCGGGAGACACGCTGCTCGGCCCCGTTCTCCTCCTCGTCGTCCTCGAAGAGCGCGGCCTGCTGCTGCGGCCTGCCCGCCTGCGGGGCCTCCAGCGCGCCGCGCGCGGCGTTGCGCAGCACCTTCAGCATCCGCAGCGAGCCCTTGATGCGGGCGACCGCGGGCTCGTCGTACGTATCGGCCTCCACGCCGTCGACGAGCGAGCCGACGGCGCGGATCGCGACCTGGCCCTCCTCGCCGAGCGACGGCAGGACGCCCTCGGTGTACGCCACGAGCAGCGGCGTCGGGCTGACCACCAGGATGCCGCCCGCGTACCGCCGGCGGTCCTGGTAGAGCAGATACGCGGCGCGGTGCAGCGCGACCGCCGTCTTACCGGTGCCGGGGCCCCCGGTGACCTCCGTGACGGACGCGGCGGGCGCCCTGATCACCATGTCCTGCTCGGCCTGGATGCTCGCCACGATGTCGCGCATCGTGTGGCTGCGGGCCTGCCCCAGGGCGGCCATCAGCGCACCGTCACCGACCACCGGCAGCCCGGTCTCCAGCTCCGGGCGCAGCAGGTCGTCCTCCACCCCCAGCACCCTGCGGCCCTTGGACCGGATGACGCGGCGGCGCACCACCCGTCCGGGGGCGACCGGTGTCGAGCGGTAGAACGGCGCGGCCGCGGGCGCCCGCCAGTCGATCACCAGCGGCGCGTAGTCGGCGTCCAGGACGCCGATGCGGCCGATGTGCAGCACTTCCGCGATCTTCGCGGCGTCGTTGACGACGGCGTCGTCCGCGGGTTCGAGCGAGGTGAACGCGCCGTCGGCGCCACGCTTTCCGTCCTTGCCCTGCAGCAGGTCGATGCGTCCGAAGAGGAAGTCCTCGAACTCCGCGTTGAGCCGGTTGAGGTGCAACCCGGCGCGGAACACCTGCGCGTCGCGCTCCGCGAGCGCGCCGGGTGTTCCCACCTGACCGCGTTTGGCGGCGTCATCCATAAGGAACTCGGCTTCGTGGATCTTCTCCTCGAGCCGGCGGTACACCCGGTCCAGGTGCGCCTGTTCGACGGCGATCTCCACGTCCCGGACCCCCCCGGGCGCTGCGGTTTGCGCGGCCACGCAAGACCCCCTTCTCCTGTGCGTTGAGAGCGCTCCGTGCGGGTTCGGCTACACGCACGGGGCAGCCTGCAACCGTACGCGACCCGCACCCCCCTGCGCACCACTCCGCCTGCGACGGGCTTGCGATTCCCCACCCCGGCCGATGGCGCGGCCGATCGTCGGCCGATCCGGACGGGCCGAGGGTGGGTGGACGGTGGGTGGGCGATGGACCGTCGCGCGGTCAGGCCTGGGCGGCCACCGCGCGGCGGCGGTGGCGGGCGACGCGTTCCCGGTTGCCGCAGATCTCGCTGCTGCACCAGCGGCGCCGCCGTCCGCGCGACGCGTCGAGGTAGACCAGGGAGCAGCTCTCCCCCTCGCACTGCCGCAGCTGGGCCCGTGCGGCGGGGTCCGTGAGCAGCTCGACGGCGTCGCGGGCGACGGCCGCGAGCAGGG